>JAHBAD010000030.1 GCA_018385395.1 Treponema sp. | reverse complement strand
TTTATAATTGGAGAAAGTAGAGGTATTAGATATATGAAGAAATTATTTCTTGCACTTGTATTAGTTTCAACAGTATGCCTTAGTGTATTTGCACAGGACAGCTCAAATCAGAAAGATGGCTGGTCTTCCTTATCATATGAAAATATTCCAATTCTCAAAGTACTGGAAGCACGAGACGGATATGTAGTAATTTACCAGAAGAATAAAATTGGAACAGGAAGTACTGTTATTCCAAAATCATGGGGAACAGGAACTGTTGAAAATCCGAAAAAATTAAAATTCAGAAAACTTCAGACTGGACTTACAAAACCGTTTATGACCATCGTAAAAAAAGAAGGTGAATTCCACCGTGTAATTCTGACTTTGCCAATGAATAAAAATGACAGCATCTGGGGTTCTGTAAGACAGATTGGTGAAGGTTTGGACAAGACTAATATGGACGATGTAGTACTTTAATTTAAGTACAAAATAAATTAGAATACAGGGACTGTCTCAAAGGCAGTCCTTTTTTTATTCAGGGGTTACAACAACCCCTGAAAACAGCGAAGTCAAGGTCTTGAACGCAGTGTGCCTTTACTCGATGTATTTAAAGTTTATCATTCAATTTCTTCCACTAAGGATTTTTTTATGTCAGAATTTACAAACAAAGATGCCGAAAATTTCAAAACATTTATCGATGGTCATAAATTCTTTTTTATTGCAGGTCATAAAGAACCGGACGGAGACTGCATGGCTTCATGTCTTGGAATCGCTGCCATTCTGGATTTTTTCAAAAAACCGTACCAGCTTTTATCTGCAGGGCCTTTCAAACGTGCAGAAATTAAAGAGTTTGAAAGTTTATTTTCAAACGAGATGGATTTTCAGACTCAGGAAGAAAGAAATCATACAGGACTTATCATAACTGACTGTTCAGAAATTCAAAGACTTGGCGAAATTGACGGAGATTTAAAAGGCCTTGATATTTTCATTATCGACCATCATAAAACATCCGAAACTCCGGAAAATGCACAAAGTTTTATCGATTCACATTCTCCAGCATGTGCCATTCTTGTTCAGAAGTTTTACGAGACACTTATAGGACCTCTGCCAAAAGAACTTTCAGAAACTATTTTCTTCGGTTTCTGTACAGACACAGGATATTTCCGTTTCATAGATGATACTCAAAGTGATGCACTTGCCTCTGCAACACGACTTGTAAAATATGGAGCAAATCCTAAAGAAGCGTACAAAAAAATCAATTCAGGTCGTCCCTACTCAACAAGAAAACTCCTTGGAATCCTTCTTTCCCGGGCAGAACGTTATCTTGACGGTCGACTGGTAATAACTTATGAAACAATGAGTGATACAAAACAATACGGCCAGGAAGGACGAGATTCAGATGCACTTTACCAGCTTCTTCTTTCTTCAGAAGGAGTTGAAGCCGTAGTTTTCCTGCGCCAGGAAACTGACAACTCCTGTACAGGGGGATTCAGAAGCCAGGACAAAATTGATGTAAGCCAGGTTGCTGCAAAATTTGGTGGCGGCGGACATAAAAATGCTTCTGGTATGAGCTGCGAAGGACGCATCGAAAGTCTGATTCCACAAGTTGTAAAAGAATTCGCACGAATAATGTAAACTAGGGAATTTTCCGTAAATTGCATTTTCAAACCTCCAATTCATTAGATTTTTCCAACAACATCCGATTATTATAATAGGTGTTTATGTTGTTTAATTACAAATCTTAAACACAAAATTTTAAAATGTTTGGAGGTTGAATTGTGAGGCTAGAACTATTTATTAATTCACTTTATGAAAAAGTGGAAAAAAAAGAAATGTCTGTAACATCGGCAGTTAATCTTATTGCCGAAATTGTCCAGGAAAACTACAAAGTTTTTGACCCGAAAAAAAGAGAAAAAGAACTTCAAGAGGATTTTCAATCAACTGTAGTACTTGAGTTCCTCCGAGTTGGTCATAAAGTTTTTAGTCCTCTTCCGGAAGGAAAAGACTTCTACTCCGTCGTTGCCTCACGTATCCGTGGCATCGTTCAAACACAAATAAAAAAATCTGCAGATTCAAATAAAATATCACTTGTAAATTTACGCAACAGCCAGAATGATTTTGAAACAGAACAGGAAAAATACAATTTCATTCTTGTAGTTGAAGATAACCTTTCTGTTCCCTACGCCCCACCCAAAAATGCAGATTTTAAGTTAAAACCTGTCTCACTGAAGGAATTCATGAACAAACGTACAAACTGCAAGGAAGCAAAGCCTGCAGTCATATCTGCCCTTCGTGAATGCTATCATATTCCTGACTCAATAGTTTATAAGCTTTGCGAAAAATACAATATCGATTCAAATGATTTTTTCAAAAACATCCAGGAACTTAAAGAAATCCAGATTGAAAAATATGAAAAGCATAAAGAATTATGCAACAATAGAAATGCTTCTTTTTTCATTCACCAGCGTTACACCCCAGGATTTTCCGATTATGAAAATGCAAGTGACTCTTATAAAAGAACTATGAAAAAAAGATACGAAACAAGTACCCAACACTGGAAAATGAAAAATAAACAAATTAAAAAGGGAAGATTTCATTACACCCCGTCTAACGAGCTTTTATCTCAAAAACTTGGAATATGCATAAGACAAATCAGTTACTATATAAAAAAAACAAGGGAACTTACTGAAGAAGAAGCCCTTTGAAAATGAATGTATAATCTGATATGCTTAAAATATTATGAAGATTTATCTGGCAACTGGAAATAAACACAAAAAAAAGGAAATGGCTGAACTTCTTTCAGACCATGAAATAGTAATCCCATCAGACGAAGGAATAGCCTTCGATCCTGAAGAAACAGGATCAACCTTTTACGAAAACTCCATAATAAAAGCAAAAGCATTATATGACATCGTTCACGCTCCTGTAATTGCTGACGATTCAGGCATCTGCGTGGATGCAATTGATGGACGCCCAGGAATTTATTCATCCCGCTACGCAGGACCAGATTTTCCCCAGGGGAAACCAGATGGTTCAAAAATAAGCCAGGAAGAACAAAATGCTTTCCTTATTTCTGAATTAAACGAAGCACTAAAAAATCCAAAACCAGAATACGAAAATTTCCTTCACGGACCACGTTCATGTCATTATACATGTGCATTTGTATTGTATATGGGTGGAGACAGACTTTACGTTGTTCAGGAAACATTTGAAGGAACTCTTATTAGTGATATTTCAAAACAGGCAGGAAACGGTGGATTTGGTTATGACCCTATCGTTTTCCTTCCTGAATATAATAAAACAGTTGCTGAAATCTCTTTTGAAGAAAAAAATGCTATTTCACATAGAGGAAAAGCAGTAATGGCTGTAAAGGATATTATCGATAACCTTTCAAAAAAATAAAAAAAATCACTTTTTTTTCATTTTTTTCAAAAACCCGCTAAAGTTCTCAACAAAATATGCCGATAAATTGTCAGAAGTGTAATGACTGTATCGACTTCGCCGAAGCAGCAGTCAGCGCTTTACGCAAAGATGTGTAGATGTAGCCTTGTAAACATTTGCACATTTTTGCTATTTCTGGGAAAAAGGATTTTCCCTCTCTTATATTCCAAGGAGGAATAATATGGTTATCAACCACAACATGTCGGCAATGTTTGCCAATCGCCAGCTGGGAGTTACAGGACTCGATCTCGACAAGAACATGGAGAAACTGTCTTCCGGCCAGAGAATCAATCGTGCAGGAGACGATGCATCAGGACTGGCAGTATCTGAAAAGATGCGTGCACAGATCAGAGGTCTGAACCAGGCTTCACAGAACGCTGCAAACGGAATCAGCTTCATCCAGACAACAGAAGGTTATCTGCAGGAAACAACTGATATTATGCAGCGCATCCGCGAACTGGCAGTTCAGTCATCTAACGGTATCTACTCTTCTGAAGATCGTATGCAGATCCAGGTAGAAATTTCTTCCCTGGTTTCTGAAGTTGACCGCGTAGCATCTGCAGCACAGTTCAATGGTATGAACATGCTTACAGGTCGTTTCGCACAGCCAACAGGCGAAAACACTGTTACAGCTTCAATGTGGTTCCACATTGGTGCAAACATGGACCAGAGAACTCAGGTTTTCATCGGAACTATGTCAGCAGCCGCACTCGGACTGCTTAATGGTGATGAAGAAAAAATGTCACTGGCCACACCGGAAGATGCCAACCGTGCAATCGGCGTTATCGACGAAGGACTTAAAAAGATCAACAAACAGCGTGCTGATCTTGGTGCTTACCAGAACCGCCTGGAATTCACTGTAAAAGGACTGAACATTGCAGCAGAAAACCTGCAGGCTTCTGAATCACGTATCCGTGACACAGACATGGCTTCAATGATGGTAGACTTCACAAAGAACTCTATTCTTCAGCAGGCTGGAACAGCAATGCTGGCTCAGGCAAACAGCCAGAGCCAGAATGTACTGTCACTGCTCAGATAATCTATTTGAGAGTGCAGAATAAATACATTGCGTGTTGAGTTTCCGTAAGGAAACTCAAGTTTTCGCGTAAGCGAAAATGTTTGCTTTTCATCCTTGTATTAGATGAATTAGTGTATTATAATATCAAAAGCATGGAGATATTAGAAATATTCCTATGCTTTTGATATTGCACGGTGTTTTCTACCCTACTTTTTTTTACTCAAAGCTAACACCAAAACAATGAATTTAATGACACCATTTCAGAGGTGTCTGGTTCTTTGACATATGTGCCGTTATGTTTATAGCGGGAGACGGCAGGAAAGATTTGTTTTCAGTATATTCATATTATTGTAAGACAAATTTTTCCTGCCGAAACAGGTCTGAAACTGTTATGGGGGCGCAAAACCATGACAGCCTTTTTCCTGCAGGAGCCGGAAACAAGATGTTTCCAGTGCTTTTAAGTAAACATGGAGGGCACAACTATGATTATTAATCACAATATGAGTTCACTCTATGCTGATCGTGTATTGAACATTTCTAATGATGCAATCATGAAAAACATGGAAAAACTCTCATCTGGCGAACGCATCAATCACGCAGGTGATGACGCATCAGGACTGGCAGTATCTGAAAAAATGAGAGCCCAGATCCGCGGACTGAACCAGGCTAGCCAGAACATTCAGAATGGAGTTTCTTTCATTCAGACAACTGAAGGATACCTGAACGAAACAACAGATATTCTCCAGCGCATTCGTGAACTGGCTGTACAGTCAGCAAACGGTATCTACAGCGATGAAGATCGCATGCAGATTCAGGTAGAAGTATCACAGCTTGTATCTGAAGTTGACCGCATTGCTTCACAGGCTCAGTTCAACGGCATGAATATGCTTACTGGTCGCTTCGCAGAAAACGGAGACAAAGTAATGCAGTTCCAGATTGGTGCAAACATGGACCAGAACGCCCGCATTTATGTAGGTACAATGAGTGCAACAGCTCTTGGACTGAAAGGTGCACAGGGTGACGAATCACAGATTTCAATTGCAAGTCCTGATGAAGCAAACCTGGTACTTGGCACTGTTGATGAAGCATTGAAAAATGTTAACAAACAGCGCGCTGACCTTGGTGCTTACCAGAACCGCTTTGAAATGGCTGCAAAAGGCATCAATATTGCTGCTGAAAACACACAGGCTGCTGAATCACGCATCCGTGACACAGACATGGCTTCTATGATGGTAGATTTCACTAAGAACACTATCCTCACACAGGCCGGAACAGCTATGCTGGCACAGGCAAACGCTCAGTCACAGAACGTACTTGCTCTGCTTCAGTAGTAATAATCGTCAAAGAGATTTCTGGATGTCATCTTTTTGACAAAATAGATCAGGAGGGGTGCGCCCCCCTCTTGGTTTATTCTTTTGAACATGTTTTTGTCCCAAGGAAGGGAAAAATAAACAGGAGGAACCTATGAACACGATTAATTCAGCGGTTTCATCACTGACCATGGACGGTCAGAAGGCATACATAAAGCCGGAAGCAAAGCCGACAGTTTCCCAGGCTCCTGTTATACAATCAGGAGCAGAGGTTGTCCAAAGTATCGAAAAAAATCTGGCAGAAATGAAAGCAGACGTTCAGGAGCTTGAAAAATTGTCAGAAATTACTTCGGGCAGAAAATTACAGTTTAATGTGAATAAGGAATTAAACACTGTAATTGTCCGGATTGTGGATTCAAGTACTAATCAGGTTGTAAAGCAGATTCCATCTGAAGACATGATTAAACTGAAAACAAGAATCCGTAAAGCAATCGGCACAATGTACGACAAAATGGTTTAGTTTTTATTACATCAAATTAAAAAAATTATGGCCGGACTTAATATCCCGGGCGTTACAGACCAGTACAAAACAAATGATACAGTCGAAAAACTTATGCAGGTTGAGCGAATTCCGCTTACAAGGGAGCAGAAATCGCTTGATCAGTATAATGCACAACGTGACGCCTGGAGAGATGTAAACAGACTTCTTTCTTCTCTTCGTGACAGTACAAAAACTCTGTACTCATTCGAAAATCCTTTTAACAACAAATTAACTACTTCAACAGATGAATATGCAATCACTGCAGATGCCAACAGAAATGCTGAATTCCAGTCATTTAAAATTGATGTTGTCCAGCCCGCAACCGCAGACCGTTTTCTTTCAGGAGAATTAGAAAACAATTACAAAGTTCCAGCGGGAACTTATACATTTAAAACAGGGGAAAAACAGCTTACTTTCAACTGGAAAGGTGGAAACCTTAAAGACTTTTCAGAAGCCGTAAACAAGCGCGGCAAAAATATTGTAAAAACCATGATTGTTGGTGCCAGCGCGGGAAAGAAAACTCTTTTAATCGAAGGACTCCAGACAGGAAAAGAAAACTCACTTATTTTTGAAGATGATGCTGTGCCTTTTGCAGAATCCATTGGAATGATTTCCCCTGTACGTGAAGAAAAAATTGCATTCGGTAAAAGCATGAACGATGCCACTGCCGCACCTCAAAAAGATTTTGATGACGGAAAACGGATGCCTGCCCTTTCGCGGACAAATGTAACCTACACAGAAGAAGCATACAGTCTTGAACCACGCGGAGCATTCAAACTTGATCTTCCTTCAGAAGTTCAGAAAAACAAGAATTTTCACGTAAAGCTTTCTCTCCACCTGGAAGAAACAGAAGACATTACTATCGAACTTAATAAGGAAAGTCCTGTTCCAGAAATCCCCGAGGGCGGATTCGCGGCTTTTGGTGGAATTGAAATAGAAAACTTTAATTCAGATCCTCTTTTAAATATTCCGGATGAAAAACCTGAACCTCTTGAAGAAATAAAATCAGAAAGAGTTCTTTTTGCTCTAATGAAAGATGGATCAGAAAAACTTATCCCTACCAGAGACCTGCTTTCTAAAGATGTTGATATAGAACTTGATATGTCAGAAATGGACGGCATGACAGGACTTATAATAAGAAACCGGAACACAGGCCACAAACTTACAGTTGGAAGTCTTTCTGTGTTTGATTCTTCTGTTAAATCCGGCTTCAAAGCAAACAATGCCATTACTAATGCCGGTGATGCTGTAATTAAATACGAAGGTATTACTATTACCCGCCCAACAAATGATATTGATGATATTGTTCCTGAAGTTACACTTCATCTTCATGAGAAAACAGAAAAGGCTGCAACCATTGAAATTAAACCTGACACAGAGGCTTCAAAAGCGGCTTTAATTGATTTTGTCGGTAAATATAATCAGGCTGTCGCAGAAATCAATATACTATCTCAGAACAAAACAGAAATCGTAAATGAACTTGAATATTTAAGTGATGAGGAAAAAGAAGCTGCTCTGGAAAAACTTGGTATGTTCCAGACAGAATTCTCACTTACATCAATCAAATCAAATATGTCAAATATTATTTCCGCCAGTTATAGATTCGAAGACCGTGCTGATATTTCAATGCTTTCAGACCTTGGAATTGCAACAAACGCTTCGGGTTTTGGCGGCGGATACTCACAATCAAAACTCCGAGGCTACCTTGAAATAGACGAAAAGAAACTTGATTCAGCTTTGGAAAATCATCTTGATGATATTAAACAGATGTTCGGTTATGATTCCGACGGAGACCTTATAATTGATTCAGGAATAGCTTATAAACTGGACAAACAGATTGGCGCATACACACAGACAGGTGGCATTCTTGCACTTAAAACATCTGCTTTGGATTCAAAAATAAAAGCTTCTGAAAAAAAGATAGCATCACTTGAACTTCAGATGCAGGACAAAGAAGCCGATCTTCGTAATAAATACGGTCAGATGGAAGGTTCTCTAAGCAGTCTTGAAGGTCAGCAGAATCAGATCAGTAACTTTGTAAAACAGAACCAGAATAACAGATAAGAGGATTAATCTATGGAATTATATATTAACGGCGAAAAAGTTGATGCCAGCATAGAAAATGAAAAAACAGTAGGCGATGTTCTTCAGTCTTTTGCAAAGGAATGTGAAAACAATAATGCAGCAGTAATCGGAATTAAAGTTGACGGAAATCAGATTTCAGCCCAAATGTTTGACGAAGCATCAAAAGCACCTCTTACTGAAAATTCTAAATTTGAATTTGATATTGTAAACCAGGCTGCTGTTTCTGAGGCTGCAAAAGATTTTTCAAAAGTACTGGATTGCTTATCGTCTGAAATTGAACAGGTTCCTTCCCTTTTCATGAACGGAAAAGGACAGGAAGCAAATGATTCCATTAAGAAACTTGCGGATGCAATAGATCAGTTCTGCCACATTGCCACACTTGCATCATTATTTCCTGAAAAATTCAACGCTTCAAAAATCGGAGACAAGAACTTTTCAGAGTTCTTCAATGACTTTTCTCCTATACTCAGTGATTTTGAAAATGCCCTGGCATCAAATGACACTGTGCTTACAGGAGATCTTTGTGAATATGAAATCTGTCCGCGTTTAAAAGAGATGTCTCTGTGTCTGGCAGAATTTGCGAGGTAATATGGTTTTGTTTTTGAAAACAGGAGTATCTCCTCTTCAGGCAAGATCCACAGGGACTTTCTATCTTGTTCTGGCTGCAGTTGCAGTTATTGTAGCAGTTGGAATTGCTTTATGGATTATTATTATTAAAAACAGGAAAGATCACCATACTCCCGAATGGCGTGAAAGCGAACGAAACAGACCAACAAAACCAGCAGATATAAAAAAACTGGCTCAGGTATACAATCTTACAAAAAGCGAACAGGCAATTATTGCCGACATCTGTAAGGAAAGCGGCTGTCTCAATATTTTTTATTCTATCCATGACGTGGATACAACAGATGAAATCTTTTTAAACTATTACAATATTCTTAAGAAAGCAAATGCGTCAGACCAGCAATTTTCTGATTTCTACAAACTCCGTTATAAACTTACAAATATGCTTGCTCAGAAATCAAAAATCAGTTCAACAGAATTCCTGCCAGAAGACAGCTTTATTTTTTTCATTACCCCAGACAGCGAATTATTACCTCTGAGAATGGAAAAAAACACAAAATCAAATTTCATTCTGGAAATCCCGGAACATATTTATAATTCTAAAAACAAACCTGACGAACTTGACAAAATACGCCTTATATATAAAGCAAAGAATGGGACAACATACCTCTTTGTAAGCCGTGCAATCCGTTATGAAGAAAAAGATGGCAAAAAACTCATGTATGTAGCCCATTCAACAAAACTCCATACACAGACACAGCGTCAATTTCAGCGTGAATTCGTAAATGAAGAATGCCAGTTCTCTTCCCTGAAAGAAAATGCAAAAAAATATGACGCAAAACTTGTAAATATTTCTGCCGGAGGATGCTGTATTCACTGCAGTCTTCCTGTAAAAGAGAAACAAGAGCTTTCAATTTATTTCCCAAAACTTGGAATTGATGAACGAACAATCGGAATTATCAGGCATACACGAATAATCCCGGAAAAAAAACTTTACGCTCTCCATATTCAGTTCACAGAAATAGATCTGAAAACTCAAAATATAATATATTCTTACGTTTACAAATTTGAATATTAGAGATATTTGATATATAATAGGCAAAATGAAGGTTTTAGAATTCAAGAACTTGACTAGAGAAGAAGGTCAGATTTTTTATATGAGAAAGTATGCCTGTGAAGCTGTACTTGAACTCCCTACTACTTCGCTGGAAACAAAAATAAACTTCGCTATCGAAATAAATCCATTCGGGGTCAGAACGGTTAATATTGCCTTTTCTGAACCTTTGAATTATCCTGTTCTTCCTGTTATGAAAGTTCTCAAAGAATATATCATAAAACAGGATCTGGCCGGACATTTACCATGCTGACATTTACTACAAAAACCCCTGAAGAAACCATTGAACTTGGGCGCAAAATAGGACGCCTGCTTAAAAAAGGTGATATTATTGCCATGCAGGGAACTTTGGCTGCAGGCAAGACAACAATTACAAAAGGCATTGCTGAGTCACTTGGCGTTCTTGACACAATAACAAGTCCAACATTTTGTCTCATTTCTGAATATGAAGGAAAAATGCCTTTATATCATATGGATGTATATCGTCTTGAAGGCACAGACGATTTTGAAAATCTTGGCACAGATGACATGCTTTACGGAGACGGTGTTTCTATTATAGAATGGTCTGAAAAAATTATGGATGCACTTCCTAAAAAGACCATCATTCTTAAACTTGAACCACAAGAAGACGGTTCGAGAATCGTAACAATAGAAAACTGGAAAAACGGAGATATTCAATAATGAAAGGACTGGCACTGGACTCAAGCGTAACAAAAATATCTGTAGCAGCAAAAAATGATGACCATATGGTAACAGCAAGTTACGATATAGGAATGAAACAGTCAGAAACCCTTTTACCAGCTATTTCTTATGTTCTTGAAAAAGCCGGCCTTACTGCAAGTGACATTGAATATACAGCAATATGTCAGGGACCTGGAAGCTTTACAGGACTCAGACTTGGTTATGCCGCTGTAAAAGCCCTGGAATGTGCAAATAAAGCCCCAATTTATGGAATATCAACACTTAAGGCAAATGCCTACCCTTATGAAACCATGGGTAAAGCAATTATTTCAGTAATCGATGCAAAGAAAGACCGTTTTTATGCCTGCGGATATAAAAATGGAACAGAACTTTTTCCTGAAGGAGATTATCCTTATGAAAAGCTTGCAGACTTCATAAATAATTCCGGAGAAAAAGATTTCATTCTTGCAGGACCGACTAATGACTGTACTGTTTTCCTTGAAACGGTTGCAGAAAATGTAAAAGATGCTACATTCGCTACACCTTGTGTAAAACCTGCTGTAACAGACTCACTTTTTATATTAGCTGAAAAAATGATTTCTAATGGTGATAAACCACTTCAGGAATATGACGGGCCTGTATATCTTCGTGTATCTGAAGCTGAAGAAAATATTTCAAAGACAAAATAACACTTTTTCTCTTTTTTTCAGTATACTTTCTCTAACATTATGATTGATCTTGAAGAACTTCGAAAACAGCTGAACCCTGAGCAGTTCAGAGCTGTAAGTACTATAAACGGACCTATTCTCATTATTGCAGGAGCTGGAAGCGGCAAAACACGCGTTATTACATATCGTATTGCCCATATGCTTGATTCAGGCATTCCACAAAGTCAGATTCTGGCTCTGACTTTCACTAATAAAGCTGCAAAAGAAATGGAAACACGTATCAAAGAGCTTACAGGTAAAAAGCTTCAGAATCTTACAGTATCCACATTTCATGCCTTTGGTGTACGAGTTCTCCGCCAGGATATCGACAAACTTGGTTTCCGTGAAAACTTTTCAATTTATGATGAAACAGACCGCACTGCCCTTATAAAGGAATGTGGACGCGAACTTAAATACTCCCCAGATGCCATGGATACCTATATGCTTGGAAACCTCTTTTCAAACATTAAGACGGGTCGCAAAAACTGGGAAACTGCAAATGACATGTATAAGCCTCTTTATGAATGTTATCAGGAAGGCTTAAAACTTTATAACGCCGTTGACTTTGATGATCTTATTGTTCTTCCAATACGCCTGTTTAAGGAACATCCTGATGTTCTTGCTCGTTATAAAGAACGATTCAAGTACATTATGGTAGACGAATTCCAGGACACAAGCCACCAGCAGTATGAGCTTATGCATCTTCTGGCCCAGGACAATGTAGCAGTCGTTGGTGACGATGACCAGAGTATTTATTCCTGGCGTGGTGCCGACTATCAGAATATCGTCTCTTTCGAAAAAGACTTCCCAAACGTTCAGGAAATCCGTCTGGAACAGAATTATCGTTCTACCGAAACAATTCTTGAAGCCGCTAACGGTGTAATCAGTCATAATACAAACCGAAAAGACAAAAAGCTTTGGAGCGGTAACGGCGGCGGAAAACCCATTGAAATTTACATGCCCGAAAACGAAACTGACGAAGCAGCCTTTATTGCAGAATCGATTCTCGGAATCGCTATGGAAGAAAAACGAAAGTATGATGAATTCGGTGTGTTAATCCGTGCAAATACACAGTCCCGCTTTCTTGAAGAAGCTTTTCTTGAAAACAATATTCCATACACAATGAGCGGCGGAACATCATTCTTTGAACGCAAAGAAATAAAGGATGTTATCAGTTACCTCCGCGTTATTGCAAACCACGACGATGATATAAACCTTTTACGCATTATTAATGTTCCGCGTCGTGGTATTGGCCGTGCCACAATCCAGCTTATGAATGATGCTGCTGATGCAAACGGCTGTACCCTTTGGAATGCCATTAAATTCCTCATTGAAGCGGAAATGTCTCCCGCTAATGACGCCGTAAAAGAAGACCTTCAGGGCTTTGTAAATATTATCGAAAGCCATAGACAAAAGCTTTTAAGTGGACGTGGGCTTCATCAGAAAGTCCGAACTCTTCTCGAAGAAATCAATTACAAAGATTATCTTATGCTTGAAAATCAGAAAAGCGAAAAAGCATTTGCCTTCAAGCTGAAAAATATAGAATTCCTTTTAAGTTCAATGGAAACATGGGAAAACAACCCTGATAATTCAAACCCAAGTCTTTTCAATTATCTAAACCGTATCACCCTTCTTTCCCGCGATGACATGAACGATGAAAACGATAAAGGAAAAGTAAACCTTATGACAATTCATGCCTCAAAAGGGCTTGAGTTCCCTGTTGTATTTATTGCAGGCTGTGAAGAAGGTCTTATTCCTCATGCAAGGAGTGTTGAAGAAAACGGCGGAGATGTAGAAGAAGAAAGACGACTTTTCTATGTAGCAATCACACGAGCAAGAAATAAACTTGTGCTTTCTTCATGTCTTAAGCGTCGAAGACAACAGATGATTGTAGATTCAGAACCTTCTCGCTTCCTTGATGAAATTCCACCAAATCTTGTTGAATATCATAATCCAAGTGAGCCGGTATCTGAAGAAGCAGGCCATGACATGCTTCAGGATATGCTTTCATCTTTCAAATTACAGATGGGTAAATAAAAATCAGGGGTTGTCCAATAAGTTTGCATTACGGTGGTTGGGTTTATCGAAACAACCACATTTAGTGTAGCAGTCATTTCGACGAGCTCAATGAGCGCTACACTCATTACTTTGGGGACAGCCCCCTTTGTTTTACGCAAGATTTTTTGCCTGCTCACGGATATTTTCAATAGAATCTTTTGCCGTAATCACCATGGCACCAACTTCTGCGCTCTGATTTTTGCTTCCGATTGTATTGATTTCACGGTTGATTTCCTGACATAAGAAATCAAGCTTTTTACCAGGATATGGATTTTCAGACATTTCCTGTCTCATAGCCTTCAAATGGCTCTTAAGACGAACAATTTCTTCATTGATTGTGTATTTTACAACCAGAGCAGCAGTCTCGGTCATTACACGGTTTTCATCAACCTGCTCTCCAAGAAGTTCATTGAATTTCGCAAGAATCATTTCCTTAAAATGATTTTCCATCTCAGGCTGCCACTTAGCAAAACATTCAGCACATTCATCAAGTTTTGAAAGTTTTTTCAGAAGATCTTCTGCAAGATTATTTCCTTCCCTTTCACAATCAGAGATATATTTATCAATAGACTCATAAAACACTGGAAGAATCATTTCTTTATAAAGTTCTACATCATAACCTGAAGTTACATTAAGAACTCCTGGTTGTGAAACGATAAGAGATAAAGGAATCTCTTTTTCAATACCACAGGCATCAGAAATCTTTTTTAATGCTTCCATATAAGAAACTGCCGCTTCAACATCAGGAACAACAATATTTGAAGACTGAAGCTCACGGACTTTTATATAAATATCAACCTTACCTCTTGTTACTTTTTCAGAAACAAGGGCTCTGAAAACACTTTCGAGGGGATTCAAAAAAGGTGGAAGACTTATAGAAAGGTCAAGAAATCTTGAATTAACCGATTTGATTTCTACAGAAATCTGTGCCTTCTCATATACTTTTTCTGTATAGGCGTAGCCTGTCATGCTTGTCATAAGTTATATCCTTTTCTTGTTTTTAATTGAGCCCGCTCTGTTCAACGGGAAGAAAGTATACATGGGTTTTCCAATAATATACTTCTGATGCAAATATTGAGGTTCCATATATGAAACATAATAAATTGAATGTGGATCTTTCTCACAAAGAGGTTTCTTTATTGGATCATAAGAATGTCTAAGATCTAAAGAATTAAAGCGGTTATCCCCCATCATAAAGAAACAATTCTCCGGGATATACTGTGCATTTCCATCTTTATCATTTGCAGGAAAAACAGGCATATTTCTCATATCCAGATGACCTGGGACTGCAATTGAATTATATTCATTTCCCTGTACATACCAAAGTATTTTTGAAGCAAGTTCTTTATAGGAAACCAGTTCCTTATCTGTATTCCAATTAATTGAAGAAACATTTGCTTTTATCATCTGAGCATTTTTCAAAATAAGATTTCCAAATGTTACTTTTGCCATAACATTAAGACGGAAATTACTTTCGCTGTAAAGGTCACGAATCTGATTTTTTTGAGGAATCCATGAAGAAAGGAATTCTGAAAGCCATTCCAGTCCCCCTTCCTGAGTCATAATTTTAATTGAAAGTTCATAGTCCGAAGAAAGGAGTGTATGAAGGAAAAGATTTGGTTCTGTGAAAGGTCCAGTTTTTTCCTCCTTTACCAAACTCTTCATTGTGCGGATAATTTCTTTTACACGGAACTCAGCTGCATCAAGATCATAGTTTCTGCGTTCTTCTTCAAAAGAAAGCATCATATCGTATTCTTCCTGACTTAACGGGAAAGTCTGAATTTTTTCTTTTATCTTCTCATTTGTGCTGTTCAAATTCCAGCAGGCAAAATCTTCACTTTCAGGAATCGGTTTGAAAACATCACTGTCTTTTGTTCGGGTATATAAAACACCATCCTGCATTACAAGCTGTTCCCCCTGAACCCCGACAACACGTTTAACAAGAGGGTCCGCTTTCATTTCGCCATTTTCATCTTTATTTAGATTTACAGCCATAAAAGTAAGCATATAAACAAGCTGGGAGGCTACCGATTTAACTTCTGACTGATGATCCATTGTATAATGCGGATTACGAATTACAACAATATCTCCCCGTTTATAATTGGAAAATTCCTTAAGGCCTGCATCAGAAAGAGGAAATTTTGGACCGCTACCAATTTTTTCAACAATCACACGGTCTTTTACAAGGAATTCAGGAACCATGGACTCTGACGGAATCACATAAAGCTGGAAAGTAAATATCTGAAAAATGAATACAAGGAAAACAACCTGAAGAAGTGCATCAATCCAGTCTACAATTTCATAAACTAACCGGCCAAGCCCTTTTGGTTTCTTTTTCTTTTCGCATTTTTCCAGCCAGAAATCTTGAAGTTTTTTTTCGCGCTTATCAGACATATAATACTGAAGCACACAGGAAAGAACAAAAACAAAAATCCAGAGAACTGCACAAATGACATCAAGCCAATATGGTTTACCAGCCTTTCCTGCTCTTTGAATAATAAAAGTGATAAGGAAAACTGTTGGAACATACTGAATAAACTTAAGAGCATAATTAGAATATTTCTGTTTTTTCTGATGGTAAACCTTACAAAAGCCATACCAGATAAAAAATCCGGTAAAAACAGCGTTCAGAGGAAATGCCAGAAGAGAAATATCAGCCTTAAAGCTGAGTGAAAAAACAGTAAATAAAACTGAAAGACCAAGTTCACAAAGAAGAAATATTGAGAACGTTTTTGAATACTTTGAATTAATCATTTAATAAATATAGCAAAAATTCGCGTTATAGACTAGAATTAGGTATATGCAAAAAGAAATACTTAACACAACCTCTGCTCTTGATATGCTTTCCGGAGAAACTGAACTTTACAAAATGCTTATAGATGCATTCCTTAACGACAGCCCTTCAAATTTAGATGCAATTGATGACTTAATTAAAGACGGCAAAAATGAAGAAGCCCGTGCTTATTCTCACAAAATCAAAGGTTCTGCCAGTCAGATTGGAGCAGAACAGTTAGCATTTGCCCTTCAGTACCTTGAAGATGGCCTTAAAGGTAATATGACTGCAGATGTTTCTGCTTTGTCAAAAAATGCCGGTTACGTTTACTCAAAAACAATTGCTTTTGTAAACGATTACCGTAAAAAACTGTAAACCTCATAAAAATTAGATTCCAGCTGCCGGCAAAAACCGGCAAAATTTTTCTCACTTTCTTTTCTTAATTCAAATACTTCAGTGTATATTTTTTCTATCTCCTTTGTATCTGTAAATTTTTCACCTTTCAAAGTCTGAAAAGGAGCATCGGTTTCTAAAAGAAGTTTTTCCAAAGGAAGTTCAGAAACCAGTTGAATCACTTTTTTATTATTATTAAAAATCTGTTTTCCAAAACTGAAATATCCGTTTATTCCTCGTTTCAATAAACTTTCTGCTTCAATCAGGCTCCCCATAAAAGAATGAAACAAAACGGCAGGGAGTTTTTTTAATTCTTTTGAATAAGAAAAAAGAACATCATTTGCTTTTCTACAATGAATCACCATTGATTTATTAAATTTTTGAGCTAGTTCAAGCTGAGATTCAAAAACATTTTTCTGGTCTTCAAAAGAAGCTTTATACTCCTTGGTAAAAAAATCAAATCCACATTCGCCAACTGCATTGATTTTGTTTTCAAAAAGAAGATTTTCAAGGAATGGAAGAAGATCTTTATCCGGATTCTGTGGATGAACACCAAATGAAATAAAAAGGCTTTCAGGATTATTTTTTTTATATAATTCTGCCATCAAAAAATCTTTTTCATTGTGACAAGAGGTACATCCACACAAAGAGACTTCATCAATATCAGTCTGAAATTCCAGACAATCAGAAAAATGAAAATGTGCATCAAAAAACTTATTTTTTTCTAACATTTTTTCCATACATTCCGAAATATATTATAGAACTAATAATATACAAATTATACGGGAGGCGTATATGAAAAGTTTTGCTCTTAAAAGCATTGGTAACAAACAGGACTTTTTGACAATTGTTCGCGAAATGGATGATGGCTATGTTGTACGTATTATTCGCGACCTGGATGGTTACGAAGACGTTAAAACAGACTACATCAGCAAAGAACTGTTCGAAAGCTGTATCAGAACAGGTTACCTTACAGAAGTCAAAGAAACAGTAGCAGTTGCTATCTAGTTTATTCGCCCAGTAAGGCCTTTCCCAGCTTCCAGTTATCACCAGCGCCCATGGTGACGAATAGATATCCATCTGGATATTTTTCGTCCAGGGTCTTGTTCACTTCTTCTACGGCAAAATCTTTTGCATCAAGTATTTCTTCAAAGTAATTCACATCAGTTTTATACTTCAAAGTTTCATCAAAAAGAGTACGCCCTGTTATGCTGAAATCTGCAGGATTTTCTCTTGCTGACGAATAAATTTTATGTAGAATTACAGAATCTGCACTTCCAAAACTTTGTGCAAATTCTGAAAGCAAAGCCTGAGTTCTTGAATATGTATGACTCATAAAATCGACAATAATTTTTCTTCTCTTGTAAAATTCGCGGAACCCATCCAGAGTTGTTTTTACTGCTGTTGGATGGTGACCATAATCGTCGATTACAAGAACTGATTTTCCGTTTTTATTCTTGAATTCCCCTATTCTTTCACTGCGGCGTTTTCCGCCGGCAAAGTTCATAAGACCTTTTCGTATTTCACAAACATAATCAGCTGGAGTTTTTCCATATTTTTCCAGAAGTCTTGATGAAAGTGCAACAGCCGCACAAGCATCCATTACTTCATGTTTTCCCGGAACTTTAAGCGAAAAATCTCCAAGACCCGCCACATTGAAACGGTTTTCTTCATTTTCTACGCCAATAAAAGATAAACGATAAGGTCCTTCTGCATTCGTTCCGTAAGGAATCATATTTATATCACTGCGTTTTGAAAAAACAATACGGCTTACTTCACAGGCGCCTTCGTCATCGGCACAGTAAATCAGGTCGCCGCCTTCAGGTAAAAGACATGCGTAATCAACAAAAGCATCGCGGATATCTTCATAAGTCGGATAAAAATCCTGGTGATCAGGTTCAACTGAAGTAAGAATGATTTTTTCAGGATGAAAACTCATAAAATGACGCTGATATTCACAGGTTTCAGCAACAAAAATGCTTTCCCCTTTCTTTGATCCTGAAAGTAATGGGGAGGAAAAAGTACAGGTATCTCCAAAACTTTTTATTATTGAACCTGCAAGAGTCTGGCTTGGAAGCGGTAGTTCCTTTAAGATTGTGCCTGTAAGGCCAGTAGTAGAAGTTTTTCCGTGAACCCCTGAAATACCACATGAATAAGCCAGTGAAGAATACATTCCTAATGCCTCTGTGTACAGAAAACACGGAACTCCTTTCTTTTCAGCAGCAGTCAAATCAGGATTAACATTCTTTTTATAAGCAGAAGAATAAACGACATACTGAACTTTATCAGTTATATTTTCTTCACCAAACGGAAGAGCCTTCAGACCAAGCTTTCCAAGGATTTCATCTGTATAAAACTTTTCAGAAACATCACTTCCTGTAATAACAGCCCCTTTGTGATAAAAAATTTCAACAAGGGCAGCCATACCGGTTCCTTTGATTCCAACAAAATGAACATGAACTCCGTTCAGGTCTTCAGGTAATTTTACTTCAGTCATAATATTTGATTATAGCGAATTACTGACTTATGTGCGACCCAGAAGAAGTTTTAGAAATTGTAATCTGACTTGTAATACGCTGCTTAAGGTTCTCTACATGAGAAATAATACCGATTTTCTTGTTGCCTTCTCCAAGGCGAGTGAGAATTTCCATTGCCATATCCTGAGTTTCTGCATCAAGAGTCCCGAAACCTTCATCAATAAAAAGAGAATCCATCTGAAGTCCGCAGTTTCTTCCGCCGACAATGTCAGTCATTGCCAAAGCAAGACTTATAGATGCCATAAAAGTCTCCCCACCGCTTAATGTACCTACTTCACGTTCTGTACCGTTATAAGTATCGCAAACAATAAAATCAAGTCCTTGTTTTCCGCCACCAGAAATTTCTTCCTTCATCTTAAAGTAATAACGTTTATCTGAAATCTCACTGAACCGTCTGCTTGCACACTGAAGTACCTGATCAAAATATACACCAAGCGCCCAGGAATCAAACTTAAGTTTTTTCGGATTATTACCATGAAGGTCGTTATAAAGCATTTTCAATGGCTCCACTTTCTTTTCTAGTTTTACACGGTTTTCTTCTAGTTCTGAAAGCCTTTTCTGAATTTCTTTATTTCGAATTAACGAAGCATTTTCCTTTTCATATTCAGTTTTCAAAGAAACATATTCATTCTTATTTTTTTCATATTCATGGCGCATTTCCAGTATTTTTCTGCTAAGTTCAGAAGATTTTTCCGTAACAGAAGAATCTAAAACAAGAGCTTTCAAAGCCGACATTTCTTCATTCCAGCCATTTACTTTTTTTTCAAGTAAATCGATTTCTTTGTTTTCAAGGAAGTTTTCTTTTACTTCTGCTATACTCGAAAAACCGCTTTCAATAAAAGCTTTTTCATATTCTGCTTTAAGAGAATCATATGTTTTCTGTTCAATTTCCAGTCCCTCAAGAGAAGAATCTATGTTTCCTTTAAGACCGGCCATACTTTGCTTATTTTGATTGAATTTCTTTTCAAAATCAAAAACTGCTTTTTCATTTTCACGAAGTTTTTTCTCTTCATTTTTAAAGTCAGGAAGGGGAAGAGAAAAACCGGTATCTGAAAAACTTTTTTCTTTTAATTTAAGTGAACTTTCACATACTGTAAGGTCTTTTTCTATCTGGCTTTTCTGTTTTGTGAAAAGCTCCAGAGATTTTTTTTCTGCAGCAATTTTTTCATCAATTCCAAGCTTTTCTTCAACTTTTTCTGCAGGTTTTGGATGATGAACAGAGCCACAGACAGGACAAGGTTTTCCTTCTTCCAGAGATTCTGCAACAACAGAAGAGATATTTTGAAGTTCAAGTTCTTTTTTCTGTTTTTCAAGATCAAGAATTATTAAATTCAAATCTGAAATCTGTTTTTCAATTTCTGAAAGATCTTTTTCTATTCCAGGCTTTTTCTCTTTCAGTTTTTCAATATCAATTGAAAGCTCTTCGGCAATTTTTAATAAGTTCAGTTTATTCTTTTCTTCATCAAGACAAGTTTTAATTTCTTCGATTTTTTTCTCTTTCTTAAGGAGTTTTTTCTCTTCTTCTAAAATATGCTCAAACTGAGAATTTAAATTTTCCAGTTTTTCCTTTAATTCCACGATTTTCTCAAATGAATACTGCTGATTCAAATACAAAGGATAAACTTTTAAAGCCTTACGGGAAGCTTCGATTTTTTGTTTTATACCCTCAATTTTATCTTTTTCTTTAGAAAGAAGATTCAGTTTCTGTACATTAGTTTCGTACCTTGAAGCTTCTTCATATTTCATCTGAAGCTCTTTCCCTTTCACACTTATATCTTCCAGAAGTTTTTCGTATCTCAAAGTTTCCTTAGAAAGTTTCGAAACAAGAATTTCCCCATTTTTAATCTCTTTTACCAAATCTTCATTATGAACATCAGTTCCAATCTGTTTTAAGGCGCCGGTAATTCCCGAAAGTTCACTCTGAGCTTCATCATATTTTATTTTCACAGATTCCATAATGTGAGAATAAAGGCTAACAGGAAATATTTTAGATAAAGTCTGAGTTCTTGCGGTTGAATTCTCCTTTAAAAACCTTGCAAATTCTCCCTGGGGAAGAACAACTACCATTGAAAATTCTTCGGCTTTTAATCCGATAAGACTTATCAATTTTTTATTAATTTCAGAAAGTTTTTCCCCGTTCCATAAAGGTTTAAAAATATTGTCTCCCGACTTTTTATAAACTTCAATCTCACTCTGTTTATGTGTTATTTTTCCTGTCTTTGTAACATGATCATAAGGAAGGGTTCGTGTAATACGGAAAATTTCCCCGTTAAGTAAAAATTCAAATGTAACAAAAGCCTCATCTTCATTATCAGCAAAAGTAGACTTTAAAGTCTTTTCACCACGATTTCCGTTTGCACAACCAAATAAAGCAAATGTCATAGCGTCAAAAATGAAAGTCTTTCCCGATCCGGTTGGACCTGTAATAAGAAACATATCATCAAGAGACTCAAAATTAATTTTTTCATTACGATAAGGTCCGAAGTTTCTTAGTTCAAGTTTCAACGGTTTCATTAAAGTCCACCCTCCCAATCATTTTCTTTTGCAATCATCAGAAATTCTTTTTTTTCTGTTTCGAAAATTCTATTTTTCTCATCACCGTAAAGTTCAGAAATAAATCCTTCAAAAATCACTTCAGGATTATTTGATTCAACAGTCTTTGTTCTTTTTAAAATCTCAGAATTATTTAACAATTCCGTTTTTGATTCTCTTCTAAAACTCAAAAGATTTTTGAAATTAGTCCTAAGAAGAGATACTGCACCTTCAGGAACAACGGAATCTGTAATAAGAATTTCAACAAAATCATTTTCATGTTTTTTTATAAGTTCCTTATTTTCTGATGTTCCATAAAAATCTTTAAAAGAACCCGAAAGTCTGACAACCTTATGTAAAGGTTTAATGGGAATTGATTTTATAACAGGTACTTCGTCTTTATGAACTTCAACACTAAGCATAAATCTTTCATCTTTATCATCAAAAGAATATGCAAGAGGAGCACCAGAATAAACTACGTTTTTCTTTTTTCCAGCTGTCTGATAAGAATGCAAATGTCCTACGGCCGAATAATCAAAACATTCGAAATATGAAGCATTAACTTCTTCAGCTGTTCCAACGAAACTTCTTTCTGAGTCTGAAACAATAGATTTTACAGTCATTAAATGGGCACAAATTACTGAGGAAGAATCTGGACAATTTTGTGAATGTGCCTGGAAAATTTTCTCACAGGCAAATTTATACAAATCATCCTGTTTTTTAATTGAATTTCCTGATTCATCAAAAAAAGCACCCGAATAAAGAAACGGAAGCTGATAAACAGCACATTTTTCATTTCCTTTTTCAAGAAGAACAGGTTCCATAAAAGAGACCACATCAGTATTTATGTGGATTTTCAGTTCAGAAAGTATCCCTTTCAAAAAAGATAGCCGTTCCGCACTGTCATGGTTTCCTGATAATAAAAAAATTTCAAGTTCTGGAAATTCTTTGTGAATTTTCCCAAGAAATGAACTAAGCATTGTGACTGCATTAGAAGGAGGAATGGGTCTGTCATAAATGTCTCCGGGAACAAGAAACCCATCGTATGCCGAGCCATTTTCCTTTTCTTTTTTTAACTCATCAAAAATCTGATCTAAAAAAAACTGCTGATCTTCATAAAGATTAACTTCATGAAATGTCTTTCCTAAATGCCAGTCACTTGTCTGTAAAAACTTCATAAATAAATTATACTGAAAGAAAATAAAATGTGTGACAAAATCAATAAAAAAGTTTAAATAGAAAATCTGTTTCTGGTGAATTAGTTTTTTAATTTGGGCGTCCCCGCTCACTGCGTTCGCGGTCGGCGTGACTCCGGACTACGCGGTCAAAGCCGCTCCGGTCCTCCGGACTGCCCTCTTCGCGGCCATCCTCCGTCTGCCTGACGCAGGAAAGCTCACAGCGGCTATTGAAAAAAACGGCGGGTTCCCCGCCGAGCCGGCAGTTCGTCGCAGGGGCTCCTTACTTCCCTCACTCAAAATGCTCCTCGAGCATTTTGACGGCATAGCCGTCGCCCGGTATATACGACCTCAGCCAACTCTGTTCGCTTCGTCGTTTGCATAGTAGAAATTATTAAGTCGCCGCTCACGCGGCTTGCGCATAGGTCAGCCCTTCACAAGTTTTACTGCTGTCCTTTGCGGTATGGAAATTATTTAGTCGCCGCTTACGCGGCTTGCGCAAAGGCCAGCCGTTCACTCTGCTCACTGCTGTCCTTTGCGGTATGAAAATTATTAAGTCGCCGCTCACGCGGCTTGCGCATACGTCGCTTCGCGCCGTTTGCATGAGAGGAAATTTATTTAAGTCGCCGCTCACGCGGCTTGCGCATCAATTACCCGCCTGCCTGTAAAGAAAAATGTACGTAGGTGAAGTGATCCGCTTTCGGAGAAAGTGAAGCGGAAAGTTTCAAGAAGACGATTTTTTTATTTAACAAATTTCCTAGTTATACGGGTCAGTCAAGGGACGGTCGCAAGCTCCCTCGAAGCCCTGTGACAGACCCGTTTTTAACTGCGCAAGAA
>JAHBAD010000167.1 GCA_018385395.1 Treponema sp. | reverse complement strand
CTTCTTTATCATTTTTACTGAATGAACATACAAATGAGTCCAGAGAACTTTCTATAAAACTGTAAGAATAATGATATAACTCATGCGCAGCTGCGAATACTTGATTTATAAGAGGTTTGTCAGAATTTATAACGATATATTTTTTTAATGATTTAGCTGAATATTTTATAATCATTGCATCTAAATCTGATTTCTTGAAATCCTGAAGCTGAAAAACAACATCACCCTTCTGTTCAAGAAATGAAAAAATATTAGTACCTATTGGTGTATTTAATCCGCATATGGCTCTTGAATCTCTTGCTCTGTTTTTAAGAAGCTCAATTTCATTTTTTACAAGAAGATTTTCATCAAAGGTATAATTGTTTTGAGACAAATTACTAATTATAAAATCGATGTCGTTTCTAGAACTCATTTATTCACCCTGTCATAAAGTGCAAACAGATATTCACGCATACCGATTTTTTCAAGAACCGATTCCAGAGCTTTTTTATCTGTCGGCTGAATTTTTCCCATCAGATAAGCCGATGGCATTTCATTTGTTGCTTCCCAATATTCTTCTGAACGGCGGCCTGTAATTCTGCAATAATTTGCAAACACTTCTTTTGAAGGTGCCCGTTTACCCTGCTCAAAAAGAGAAACTAAAGTGTGGTTGTCTAATTCCAACTTACCAGCAAACTCTGACTGTGTCAGTTTATTTGCCTTACGGAATTCTTTGACATCAGCTGAAAATTTCTGTAAATTAAAATTCATAGTTTATCCTTCCTTAATAGATATTATATCATATAAATTGTCAAAAATGTTACAAATTGTAACAAAACTTATTATAATCTTCAAAATTCGGAAACAAGCTCGGAATGACATATAATTTACGCTGCGCTGTAAATCTCTGCTTCCAGCTCTTCTATAATTGAGCGCTTCTTTTCTGCCAGAGTAGCAGTCATACCGATTTGAGTTGCACTCGAAAACTAAGATAGTATTATTACATAAGTCTTAATAACTACCACAAAACCCACAATTTTGGTAAACTCTTCCTATTATGGCAAATCCTACAGACTTATCGAAAATGAGAAACATCGGCATTATGGCTCATATTGATGCCGGAAAAACAACTACTACAGAACGTATTCTTTATTTCACAGGAAAAATCCACAAGATTGGTGAAATTGATGACGGTCAGGCCACAATGGACTGGATGGCTCAGGAACAGGAACGCGGAATTACAATCTGCTCTGCCGCCACAACAACTTACTGGAAAAATCACCAGATCAATATTATTGACACACCGGGTCACGTAGACTTTACTGCCGAAGTTGAACGCTCACTTCGCGTACTGGACGGAGCTGTTGCAGTTATTTGTGCAGTTGACGGTGTTCAGCCTCAGACAGAAACTGTATGGAAACAGGCCGACGAATTTGCAGTTCCACGTATGTGTTTTATGAACAAGATGGACCGCATCGGCGCAGACTTCTTTGGTTCAATGGCCGACGTTGCAGAAAAATTTGGAATCACTCCGCTGGCCCTTCAGATTCCAATCGGAGAAGGTGCTGATTTTGAAGGCGTTATTGATCTTCTTAAAATGAAGGAACTTCGTTTCAGCGCAGAAGATGACGGTGAAACAATCATTGAAAGTGACATTGACGCTTCCCGCCAGGACCAGGCAAATGAATGGAAAGAAAAACTCATAGATACAGTTGCAGGTTCAGATGATGAACTTATGGAAATCTACCTTGAAGGCGGAGAAATCTCTGTTGACCAGCTTAAGGCTGCAATCCGCAAGGGAACAATCAGTCAGACTTTCGTTCCTTTTGTAATGGGTTCTGCCCGTCACAATCAGGGTGTACAACCGCTTATTGATGCTGTTGTAGAATACCTTCCTTCCCCACTTGATATTCCTCCTGCAAAAGGATTGAAGATTAAGAAAGACCAGAGCGAAGAAGTTTCTGTTCCATGTGATCCTGCAAAAATGCCTTTGGGACTGGTTTTCAAAATCCAGTACGACCGCGAAATGGGTCCGCTCTGTTACGTTCGCATGTACTCGGGAAAATTTCAGAACGGAATCCAGCTTTACAACGTAAGCAAGAAAAAGCGCGAACGCGTGAACAGAATCCTCCGTATGCATGCCGATAAAAACGAACCTCTTGATTCAATTGCAGCCGGTGACATTGCAGTATTCGTAGGTCTTAAACTTGCACAGACTGGTGACACAATCGGAAGCGAAGGACTTCCTGTTCTCCTTGAGGAACCAAAGTTCCCTCAGCCTGTTATTTCAGTTTCACTTGAACCTGACAGCATGAGCGAAAAAGACAAGATGAACGAAACTCTTGAAATCCTTTCACGCGAAGACCCTACATTCACATTCCATGATGATGAAGAAACCGGGCAGCTGATTATTTCGGGAATGGGTGAACTTCACCTGGACGTTCTTGTTACACGTATGCAGGACGACTTTGGCGTTAAATGCCGCGTAGGTGCCCCTCAGGTTACTTACCGCGAATCTGTTTCGGGAACAAATTCTGTTACAGAAGAATTTAACAAAGTTCTTGGCGGAAAAGAAAACACTGCAAAAATCACTCTTACTGTTGAAGCTCAGGAAACAGGTGCCGGATGTTCTTACGTCTGCACTGCAAAACAGGGCGACACACCTGACGAAATTATGGACGCAATCAAGCACGGTATTGAAGGGGCTTTTGCTTCGGGAATCAAATACGGTTATCCTTGTGCTGACCTTAAAGTTACTGTTACAGGATTTGAATACAACGAGCTCACATCAACAACCTTTGCTTTTGAAGCGTGTGCCGTTGCCGCTTTTGACAACGCATGTAACGGAGCAAGTCCGATCCTTCTGGAACCTGTTATGAGCGTTGATATTTCTTGTCCAAAAGAATTTGTTGGACCTGCTGGAAGCCAGTTCAGCCAGAGAGGCGGAACAATCATGGGTCAGGATTCCAAGACTTCAGGCGAAATCATTCACGGTTCCGCACCAATGGCAAAGATGTTTGGATTCAGTACAAACCTTCGTTCTGCAACTCAGGGCCGTGCAAGCTTTTCTATGGAGTTCAGCCACTTTCAGGAAAAAGTTGGCGGACTGGACATGGGATACTAGGACAGTAACCAGTAAAAAAAAGACCGTCTGACTAAATTGAAGAATACTTCAAGATTGCCAGGCGGTCTATTTTGTTTTAGTGCAGGAAGTCTGACATATCAAGTTCAACAGCACCCGCATCATCAACATTTATACTGAAGTAACTTTCGGATTTTTTACTTTCATAAGATTTACCGTCAACCACATCAATACCCTGAACCCACCATACGTAAGTTCCGTTGTCCAGTTTTTCAAGTTCATTTGCTCTAAGTGTATAAGCATTTCCTTTTACAGTTTTATCTACTATTTTCTTATCAAGAAGCCCATCACGATAAATGACCAGGTGGTATTTTTTCGCATCCGTCATTTTTCCCCATGTAAATTTAATTGAAGTGTTTCCATTTTCAAAGAAATCTTCAGTAATCACAAGATTAGGTGAAGGAGATTTTAAAACAGGTCGTTTTCCAGTAATTTTTACTTCTGTTTTCTTTGGCTCAATCTTCTTCGGTTCCTGCTTCTTTTCTTCAGGCTGCTGTTCTTCTTTTATTTCTTTTTGTTTCTTTTCTTCTACAGCAGCCTTTTTTTCTGTTTTTTCTACAGGCTTCTTTTCATCGTATACTTCAGGTTCTTTAAGATTTCTGCTTTCTTCTTCCTTAGCCTGGCGGGATGCACGTTCTGCAGACTGACGTTCCGTTTCAGCTTTTCCAGCAGCAATTCTTTCCTGTTCTGCTTTTTCGGCAGCAGCTTTCTCACGTGCAATACGTCTTTGTTCGGCTCGTTCTTTTGCAATACGTGCAGCTTCTGCTTTGCGGGCTTCTTCAGCTTTTTTCTCTTCTTCTGCCTCGCGAGCCATTCTTGCCTCTTCTGCTTTTCGCTTTTCTTCGGCTTCGCGGGCAAGTCTTTCCTGTTCAAGCCTTTCCGCTTCCTGGCGTGCAAGTTCAGCTTCACGAGCTTTCTTCGCCTCTTCAACTATTCTTTTTTCTTCAGCAGCTTTCTTTTCAGCCGCTATACGTTCACGTTCTTTTCTTTCTGCTTCACGTTTTGCAGCAAGCTCACGAGTCTTTCTTTCTTCTTCGGCTTTACGTGCAAGCTCTGCTTTACGGGCTTCTTCAGCCTCGCGGGCTTCCTTTGCAAGCCTTTCCATTTCAGCTTCACGCGCCTTTCTTGCCTCTTCTGCCTTTCTTTCTTCTTCGGCTTTTCGTGCAAGTTCGGCTTCACGGGCAAGACGTTCTGCTTCTGCCTTTCTGGCCTTTTCTTCTGCTATTCTTTTTTCTTCAGCCGCTTTCTTTTCTGCCGCTATACGTTCACGCTCTTTTCTTTCTGTTTCACGTTTTATAGCAAGCTCACGAGCCTTTCTTTCTTCTTCGGCTTTACGTGCAAGCTCTGCTTCACGGGCCTTTTTTTCTTCGGCAGCTTTCTTTTCCGCCGCTATGCGCTCACGTTCTTTTCTTTCTGCTTCACGTTTTGCAGCAAGCTCTTCACGTCTTTTCTGTTCAGCTTTTTCTTTTGCAATTCGTGCTTCTTCGGCTTTTTTTGCTTCTTCAGCTTTTCGTGCTTTTTCTTCGTTGTAAGCTTTTTCTTCAGTTGCTATTTCAACTTTCCGTTGCTGTTCCTGAACCTGTCTGTCATTTTTCTGAGTAACTTTCTTTACTTTCTCAGGTTGATTTTTTTGAACAACTTCATTAGTTTTTTTAACCGTTTCAGTTATTTCAGCGGCCTTTTCACTTCCAACAGCTGCCGTAAGAATCTTCTGCACTTCTCTCTGCTTTTCTTCTGACTGAACCGAAGCACTTCGGACTTTCTTAACAACTTTTTTTGTTTTTTCTTGAGTTTCAGCTTTTTCAATAGAAACAGTCTCAACCGCCTGAACAGGTTTTTCTTCTTCAATGACTGCAACTTCACCAGCACTAATTGTTTTTGATACAACCTGAACCGAGATTTGTTCCGCAGAGTTTAAACTGCTGTTTTCCACCGGTTCTGTCTTTTTCTTTTGAGTTTTTGTAGCAGGGGGCAAAACTGTTTCTACAACTTTTTGCAAAGCAGTTTTCTTTTCCTTTTTCTGAACAGGATTCTCTTTAACTTCAACAGAACCACTTGTTACCGCAACAGAAGACTCTCCCTTTTTACTGCTTTCAACAACTACGTTTGAATTTCCTTTAAGGCTCAAAACTTTATTTCCATTTGTAACTACAACAGCTTTCTCATCAGTTGCGTCGGTAGAAAGAACATTTACAGATCCTTTTGCAAAATCAATTCCGCTTGAGCTGCTGGATCCACGAATAGTAATAAGGGTATTTTCATAAAGATCGATACTTGCCTGACCATCATTAAAAATAATTGTTGCTTCAGATTCCGCATCTGTTCGAATTCGGTCTCCGTCATAAACAATATCAGCTACTTTTACCTTCTGCCATATTTCTTCATCAGAAAGACGTTTCTGAGTAGTATTCTTCTTATGTACAACTGTAGCAACCGGCTTTTTTGTTTCACTTACACCAGACCTGTTCCATTCGCTTGCAAAAAGTCCGAGAGATACAGCGATACCGGAAACACAGATAATTCCAATTACTACATCAGCAATCTTACTTGCCGATTTTATATTTCTTTTCTTCTTCATCTGTATTTACCTGTGATTTATCAATTTCATGAAAGCCCATGAGTTTTCTTACCTGTTTAAGATTTTCAGGTCCTTTCCCATCATTCAGAAGAACATCCTTTGTGTTTATTACAGCAAACATTTTTATTGCATCTTCTTTTCCCTTTACATGAACAGATGGCATTTCTTCTACTACAAGCCGGTCCCCGATAAGTTTATAAGTATTTTCGGTAATAAGAATATCTGTCTGAAAAGGTTTATTCAAAGCTTCAGTACGGCTTGCCAGATTTACTGCATCACCAATTACAGTGTATTCCATACGGTGGTTCGACCCGATCTGACCTGCAACTACACTACCTGTATTAATACCACAGCCAATCTGGATTTTACCTTTACCTTCTTTTGCCCGCTTCTTATTCAGTTTATAAAGTTCAGAGCGCATCATAAGAGCAGCATTTACAGCATTCCATGCATCACTTGCGGTGCTTCCCGCAGTTTCAGGAGACCCCCAGACCGCCATTACTGCATCCCCGATATATTTATCAACAACGCCATGAGTACGTTCAACACATCTTTCCATAGCTGTCATATATTCATTAAGAAATTCAACAACTTCATTTGGTGTCATTTTTTCAGACATAGCTGTAAACGAACGTATATCACTGAAAAAGATTGTTACATCTTTACGTTTTCCACCCAGCCCCAGTTTCCCTTTCATTGCCTGCTCAACAAGAGTCTTGTTTGTGAAACGCATAAAGTTTCCAAGACCATTACTCATAGCGACAAAGTTTTCAGTAAGAAGCCCGATTTCATCTTTAGTCTTTGCTTCAAGGGTCACTTCAAAATTTCCGGCTCCGATTTTTTCAGCTGCATCAGCAAGATCCAGAATTGGATTCGTAAGTGTCTTACTGAAGTATCTGATCATCATAATTGACAGGAACAGAATAGCAAGTGAAAGAAGACTGATTTCATAAGCTGTATGGCGGATTGCCTGAAGAACTTTATATTCAGAAATTACAGTTACGGAATACATTCCGCCGGCAAGCTTTTTATAAGCAACATACCAGGCATATCCTTCATCATCTTTTGCAAGAACCTGAGATTCATCAAAATTTGCATTACTAATTACATAAGAAGCAACATCTACATAACCGCTTCCTTCGGAACTTTCATTATTTGAAGAAAGCAGTATTCTTCCGTCTCTTCCCATAAGGAAAGAGGTATTCATGCCGCTGTTTGTCATAAGGTCTACAACTTTTGCAGCATTAAAACCAACAGCGGCATAACTTTTTTTTCCATTCACTTCATACGGAAAGATAACACAAAGAGCCGGCTGCTTCAGGACATGACTCATATTCACAACTTCAACTAATCCATTCCGAACCTGCCCGATTTTAAAAGAATTTGTTTTAAGAAAAGCATCAAAATCTTTAGAACAACCTGGCTTGTCAAGTTCTGCTTTTGGAGATGTTATTAAACCTGTTACCGGAGACTGAACAAACAGGATATCATTATTTCTTACGCAGAAATCTTCGAACATTTCTTTTTCTATATTTTTATTTCGGCTCAGAACCAGTTCATTCAAGAACCCAAGAGTATTGTTCTGATTTGCAATAATAATAGACTGAACAGCTTCTGAAGTAACTACATTCAAAGTGTTATTTGAATCTTCAGCTTTAATCTTACTGTCACGACTGACCATATAAACCACAATAGCTGTTGAAAGCCCAAGAACAAGCACAACAAGAACCGTGAACAACGTCACAAGTTTCATACCGATTGGGAATTTTACTTTCTGTTTTTTATTTTCCTGTTTCATTTTATAGTCTCCATTTTATTGGTAAAAATCTTAGTATCGTTTCCATCTGTAAACTGAAACCTTTCCATTAAAACTATAATGGAAATAAACTTCTTTCATATTTTCCGTAATATATAAATC
>JAHBAD010000164.1 GCA_018385395.1 Treponema sp. | reverse complement strand
CTATTATAGATATAGATTAACACAGAATTAGATATTTTCAAGATTTTTTCAAATTTTGTCGGAGACGGAGACAGATTATTCATAAAGTTCAGCGGCTTTTCTATGTTCTTCGAAGACTTGTTTTTTAAGGCTTTCTGGGGAAAGGACTTTTACCTGGGACCCGAATTTCAGAATCCAGAACAGAACTTCCTGGGTCTGGTTTGATTCAAAGCACAGGTAAACAGAGCCATCTTCATTTTGATGACATTCCTGGTTTTTGTGCCAGGTGCGTTCCAGAATATAAGTATTAATGGATTTATCAAAAACCAGTTCAATTTTCTGCGGCGGATTATCATTATTCCAGATACCAAAATAGGGGTCGATTTTTACTTTAGAAGCATAATCCGGATCCGGTTCAAAAGTTTCTTTTACCACAACATCTTTCATACGTGCCAGTGTAAAAGCAATGTAATCATCATGTTTCGGGTTATAACATATTACATACCAGTCGCCTTTCTGATTATAAATTTTGTAAGGGTGGGCGGTATGTGGAGTATGTTCGGTGGCTTTTATAGAACGGTAACCGAATTCAATTACTTTGTGATTTTTTATGGCTTTAAAAACCTGATTGAAAACTTCGGCATCTACGTTGGGGATTGCTTCGCTTATGAACTGGACATTTGTGGCAAGGTCGGTCTGAACTTCAATCTGGTTCGGGAGCATATCAGAAAGTTTGTCGTAAACATTTTTTATGGAATCTTCCAGAGGTGTATTCTTGTAGCGTTCCAAAAGTGGCAGAAGCCCTGCAATGGCAATAAGTTCGCTCTGGGCAATTTTCACGTTGCGGATTTTATAATTTTCATCTGTATAATAGTAGCCTCTGTGATAAAAATCGTATTCGATTGGGGCGTCATAATCGTCTTTCAGACTGTCCAGGTCTCGCATAATGGTAGCTCGGGACATACCCGTTTCCCGCATTAAATCGGGAACGTTGGGATAGTTCATTGTTTTTATAAGCTGTTCAATGTGAAGAAGTCTGAAGGATTTAGCTTTTTGTTCTCTGATTTTTTCTGCCATATCTTTATTTTACAATGGTAGATATTTTTTTCAATATTTTCAGTAGAATACATTGGAGGAATATATGACAACAGAAGAATTAGAAAAATTATGTTCTGATACAGCGGCTCTTGTGGCTATTTTTGAGAAATATGACTGTATCGCAAATGCAAATGTTAATGCTGATATTGAAAAAATGAAGGCTCTGGTAAAGGAAATGGCCGAAGCCTGTATCGAAAATAAAGAAGAATGTGCTGCATTTTTGAAGTGGATGGAAGATCACGAATTTTATACTTCTCCTGCATCTACTAAATTTCACGGAAACTTTAAAAGCGGACTTTGCGTTCATTCCCTTATGGTAACTTATCAGGCTTTAAAACTTGCTCCTGCTATTTTTGCCGACTGGATGAAATCCAAAGCTGCAGGAAAGTTTACATTTACAGCGGAAGATGTTTTTGTTTCGGCTCTGGCACACGATTTCTGTAAGGCAGGATTTTATTCCACAAGCTACAAGAATACAAAAGATGTTTTTGGTAACTGGGTAAAGACTCCTTATTACACTGTAAAAAGTGATGTAAGAAATCTTGGGCATGGAAACGAGTCTGTTCTCCTTCTTTTAGAAGCAATGCCTTCCTATATAAAGAAGCGTCCTGTAATTGAAGCGGTAAGCCGTCACATGGGCTTCAGTGACCTGACAGATACTGAAAAAATGAACTATTCCAATTTCCTTTCAAATCCTCTTGTGCTTTTAATTCAGTTTGCGGATCAGAGTGCTTCAGGCTGGTACGATTTTTAATTTACGGTTAACTTTCTGAAAGACTATTGCATAAAAAGGCGTAAAAAGATATATTGCTAATCACAAGCAAAGACGCTTGGTTTAAGGACGATGATTTTTTTGTCGCTTTGAACCAGGCGTTTTTTTTTACCTGGCGGGGGCGTTGCGGGGGTGCAACCACCGCAGAGGGGGTAGCAAAAGCCGTAGGGCTGAAGCGAGGGGGAGACTTCCCCCTACAAAATAAATAAGAATTTTTTTTAAGGCGACAAAGACGTCGTCATGGTTTTTGCAGTATTGTGCAAATTTGCCGTGATGATTTCTTTGCCGCCTTTTTTATTTACGGCCGCATTGCGGTTCCGAGTAAGGGGGTAACATGAAAACTTTATACGATCCGTCTTTTGAACACGATGCCTGTGGTATTGGGGCTGTTGTAAGCATTGACGGAAAAAAGACACACAAGATTGTGGACAACGCTCTTTCTATTGTAGAAAAGCTTGAACACCGGGCCGGTAAAGATGCTACAGGCGAAACAGGGGACGGGGTTGGAATTCTAGTTCAGGTTGCTCACGATTTTTTTAAAGTGGAATGTGCAAAAATTGGAATTACTCTTGGAGATGAACGGGACTACGGTGTTGGAATGTTCTTCTTTCCACAGGACAAGTTTATCCGTGCTCAGGCAATGCGCATGATTGAAACTCTGTGTGAAAAAGAAAGCCTGAAATTCTTAGGATGGCGTGAAGTTCCTGTTTGCGAAACTGTTCTTGGAAAAACTGCCCGTGACTGTATGCCTGCAATCTGGCAGTGTTTCATCGAACGCCCTTCTGATGTAGAAAAGGGTCTTCCTTTTGACCGCAAGCTTTACATGGTTCGCCGTCAGTTTGAACATTCAAGTTTCGATACATACGTTTGTTCTATGTCGAGCCGCACAATCGTTTACAAGGGAATGTTCCTTGTTCAGCAGCTTAGAACTTTTTACACAGACCTTCAGAGTCCTGAATATATTTCTAGCCTTGCACTGGTTCATTCTCGCTTTAGTACAAACACTCAGCCTTCTTGGAAACGTGCTCATCCAAACCGCTTTATTGCTCATAACGGTGAAATCAATACAATCCGCGGAAATGCAGACCGCATGATGGCCCGCGAAGAAACAATAAAATCACCTGTATTCAAAGATGATGAAATTGCAGAAATTCTTCCAGCCGTTGATACAACAGGATCTGACTCCGCCATGCTGGACAACACTCTGGAATTCCTTGTAATGAACGGAATGCCTCTTCCACTTGCAGTTATGATCTGTATTCCAGAACCATGGAAGCACAACGATGCAATGGATCCACGCAAAAAAGATTTCTATCACTACTGGGCAACAATGATGGAACCTTGGGATGGTCCTGCTGCAATCCTTTTCTCAGACGGAGACCTGGTTGGTGCTACACTTGACCGCAACGGACTTCGCCCAAGCCGCTATTACATTACAAAAGACAATACTCTTATTCTTTCTTCAGAAGTTGGTGTTCTTGATATTCCAGAAAGTGAAATTGTACAGAAGAGCCGCCTTATGCCAGGACGCATCCTTCTGGTTGATACAAAACAGAAAAAGCTGATTTCAGATTACGATGCAAAAAAAGAATACACTGATCTTTATCCATACGGTGAATGGCTCAGTCTGAACCTGAAGCATCTGGCTGATCTTAAAATTCCTAACAAGAAGATTCCGGTTTACACTCAGGAAGAACGTGACATTATGTACCGCGCTTTTGGATGGAACTACGAAGATGTAAACGAAATGATTCTGCCTCTGGCACAGAACGGGGTAGAACCAACAGGCGCCATGGGTGTTGATACTCCGCTTGCCGTAATGAGTGACAAGCATCCAGCTCTTTTCAGTTACTTCAAGCAGCTTTTTGCACAGGTTACAAACCCTCCAATTGACAGTCTTCGCGAAAAGATTGTTACAGACACAACAGTTTACGTTGGTTCTGACGGAAACCTTCTTAAGGCCGAAAGCAAAAACTGTACTGTGCTTGAAATCAACAATCCGATCCTTACTGGTGTTGATATGATGAAAATTAAGGCTCTTGATATGCCTGGTCTTAAAACATCAGTTGTTTCACTTCTTTACTATAAGAACACTTCGCTTAAAGAAGCACTGGACAATGTGTTCGTAGCAATTGACCGCGAATACAGAAACGGTTCAAACATCATCGTGTTGAGTGACCGCGGTGTTGATGAAAACCACGTTGCAATTCCTTCGCTTCTTGCAGTATCGGGAGTTGAACAGTACCTTATCCGCACAAAGAAACGTACTGCAATTTCAATCATCCTGGAATCTGCAGAAGTTCGTAACGTTCACCAGAGTGCAATGCTTCTGGGATACGGTGCTCGGGCTATAAACCCATACCTTGCTCATGAATGTATTGCAGAACTCATTGACCAGAAGCTTCTGGATAAGGATTATCACACAGCTATTGACGACTACAACCAGGGAATTATAGGCGGTATCGTAAAGATTGCTGCAAAGATGGGTATTTCTACAATCCAGTCTTATCAGTCAGCTCAGATTTTTGAAGCAGTTGGTATTGCACAGGATGTAATTGATACTTACTTTACAAACACAGTAAGCCGCGTTGGTGGTATAGGGCTAAAAGAAATTGCCGAAGACGTAAACTTCCATCATAACAAGGCATTTGATCCTCTTGGACTTACAGTAAATACTCACCTTGATTCAGTTGGTGTTCACAAATTCCGCCGCGGACAAACTTGTGAAGATCACCTTTACTCACCTGAAATTATCATCAGTCTTCAGGAAGCAACAAGAACCGGAAGCTATGAACGCTTTAAGGAATATACTTCCCTTGTTGATGACAATGCTCATCCACATACACTTCGTGCAATGCTCAAATTGGATTTTGACAGTGCAAAAGGGATTTCAATTGATGAAGTAGAACCAGTTGAAAAAATCGTACAGAGATTCAAGACTGGTGCCATGTCTTACGGTTCAATTTCTCAGGAAGCTCACGAATGTATGGCCCTGGCAATGAACCACCTGAAAGGAAAATCAAACTCAGGTGAAGGTGGAGAAAAACCTGAACGCCTTGGAACTGACAGAAACTCTGCCATCAAGCAGGTTGCTTCAGGCCGCTTTGGTGTAACAGAAGAATATCTTCTTTCTGCAAAAGAAATACAGATTAAAATGGCTCAGGGTGCAAAACCTGGGGAAGGGGGACACCTTCCTGGAAAGAAAGTTTACCCCTGGATTGCTACAACCCGCTATGCAACTCCAGGTGTTTCGCTTATTTCGCCACCACCACACCACGATATTTATTCTATCGAAGACCTGGCCCAGCTTATTTACGACCTTAAAAATGCTAACCGTGCTGCCCGCATCTCTGTAAAACTTGTTTCAGAAGCAGGGGTTGGTACAATTGCAGCTGGTGTTGCAAAAGCCGGTGCTCAGGTAATCCTGATTTCAGGTCACGACGGTGGTACAGGGGCTGCTCCATTAAGCTCAATTCACCACGCAGGCCTTCCTTGGGAACTTGGACTTGCTGAAACACATCAGACTTTGATCCAGAACGGACTCCGCAGCCGCGTTGTAATTGAAACAGACGGTAAACTTATGAGCGGCCGGGACGTTGCAATCGCATGTTTGCTTGGTGCCGAAGAATTCGGTTTTGCTACAGCACCTCTTATTACAATGGGATGTGCAATGATGCGTGTATGTAATCTGGATACTTGTCCCTTTGGTGTTGCAACTCAGAACAGTGAACTTCGTAAGCGCTTTACAGGTAAACCTGAATATGTTGAAAACTTCATGAAGTTCATTGCACAGGAATTGCGTGAAATTATGGCAAAACTTGGTTTCCACAGTGTTGAAGAAATGTGTGGTCACACAGAAATGCTTAAAGTAAAAGAAAAGGGTGCTTTTGAAAGAGCAAACCTTCTTGATATGAGCCGTATTTTGGGAAATGCACAATTCACAATGAACAATTCAGAATTGGAAAAATGTCATTTTGATCCAAAAGACGTATACGATTTCAAGCTTTCAAAGACAGTTGATGAAAAAGTACTTCTCCCTGCCTTTGAAAAAGCCATGAAGAAAAAGACAGGCTCGTTCAACCTTAAAGTTTCTTCAACAGACAGAACAGTTGGTACAATCCTTGGTTCAGAAATCCAGAAAAACTTTGGAAACACTCTGCCCGAAGACAGTTTTGTTGTAAATGCTTTCGGTGGTGGTGGTCAGAGCTTTGGTGCATTTATTCCTAAAGGACTTACAATGCGCCTTACAGGAGATGCTAACGACGGTCTTGGAAAAGGACTTTCGGGCGGAAAAATCGTACTTAAGTGCCCTGAAGACGCAGGTTATAAGCCTGAAGAAAATATCATTGCCGGTAACGTTTGCTGTTTTGGTGCAACAAGCGGACAGGCATTCATCAACGGTATTGCAGGTGAACGTTTCTGCGTAAGAAACTCAGGTGCTACAGTTGTTGCAGAAGGATGTGGGGACCATGGTCTTGAATACATGACTGGCGGTGTTGCTGTAATTCTTGGACAGACAGGAAGAAACATTGCAGCAGGTATGTCAGGTGGGGTTGCTTACATTCTTGATCAGAACCATGACCTTTACCAGAGACTGAACAGTCAGCTTGTTACAATGAGCGAACTTTCAGAAGAACATGATATAGAACTAGTAAAATCACTGGTTGAAAAACATGTTGCGGAAACAGGTTCGGCCCGGGGAAAAGAAATTCTTGCAAACTGGGATGTAAGCGTAAAGAACTTTAAGAAAATCATTCCTAACGACTATGCAAAAATGCTTAAATTGATTGCAGAAGAAGAAGCAAACGGAATTGATCACGACGGTGCAGTATTGAACGCATTCAAAAAGTTCACTGCATAAAAAAATTTAAGGGGGGAAGTCTCCCCCTCGCTCGCATTCGTAAGCTCTGCTTACGAGTGCCCGCTACCCCCTCTGCGGGGACACCCCGCAACGCCCCGATAAAGGCTTTAAAAAAATAGGAGAAAACTATGGGACTTTCAAACGGATTTATTAAATACACAAGAGTAGAAAATGACTGGATTGAACCAAAAATTCGCCTCCAGAATTTTGAAGAAATGCATATTCTTCTTAATGATGAAGAGCGGCGCAAGCAGGCTTCCCGCTGTATGAACTGTGGCGTTCCTATGTGTCAGAGTGCTATCCGCCTTGGTGGCATGGTAACAGGTTGTCCTCTTCATAACTTCATTCCTGAATGGAACGATGCTCTTTATAAAGAACAGTATGATATGGCTGCCTGGAGACTTTTGAAAACTTCTAGTTTCCCAGAATTTACAGGTCGTGTTTGTCCGGCACTTTGTGAAAAAGCCTGTAACTGTATTTCCATGGAAAAAGATTACAGTGACGGAAAAGATATTAAAGATCCAGTAACAATCCATGACAATGAACTTTATATTATCGAAAAAGCCTTTGCTTCAGGATATATGAAGCCACAGGTTCCAAAAGTTCGTTCAGGTAAAAAAATTGCCGTTGTAGGTTCAGGTCCTGCAGGTCTTGCAGTTGCCGATCTTTTGAACCGACGCGGACACAACGTTACCGTTTTTGAACGGGAAGACAGAATCGGTGGACTTTTGATGTACGGTATTCCAAATATGAAGCTGGATAAGAAAATTATTGACCGCCGTGTAAATTTGATGAAAGCTGAAGGTGTTGAATTTGTAACACGCGCCGATATCGGAAACACAATGAAAGCAGAAGAACTTCTTAACGGTTATGATGCTGTTGCTCTTTGCTGTGGTGCAAAAAAAGCCCGCCGCCTCAATGTGGCAGGGGAAGATGCAAAAGGGATTATTCCTGCAGTTGATTTTCTGAAAGCTGTAACAAAATCACTTCTGGACAGTCACGCCGTAACAGATTGCAAAGATGATTCAGCAAAGATTTCTGATATTCACCTTTCAGAAGATTTTGATCCAAAAGGCAAAAACGTAATCGTAGTTGGAGGAGGGGATACAGGAAATGACTGTACAGGAACTTGTGTTCGCCTAGGGGCAGCAAGTGTTACAGCTTTGGAAATGATGCCTCAGCCACCAGTTGAACGTGCTGCCAATAACCCATGGCCACAGTGGCCAAAAGTTTTGAAAACCGACTACGGCCAGATGGAAGTAATTGCAACAGCAGGTTCTGATCCACGCGTTTATAAAACAACTATTAAAGAAATCTATCAGAAGGATGGCCATGTAACAGGAGTAAAAACTGTTCAGGTTGAATTCCGTATGGTAGACGGCCAGAGAAAGCTCTGCGAAATTGAAGGAACAGAAAAAGAACTTAAAGCAGATCTTATCCTCATTGCAGCCGGATTCCTTGGTGCTGAAGAATATACAGCAAAGGCTTTTGGAGTAGAAATGACAGGTCGCGGAGTTGTTGCTGCTGATGAAGGACTTTATGTTACAAACGTAGACAAGGTATTCAGCTGTGGTGACATGCGCCGCGGACAGTCTCTGGTTGTATGGGCAATTGCCGAAGGCCGCGAATGTGCCCGTGAAATTGACAAGTTCTTAATGGGCTACACAAATCTCTAGAAAAATAACTATAATTTTTTGAAAACCAGATTTCTCCCTGTATAATATTCTTATACAGGGAGATTCATTTTATGCAGTACAGAAAAGATAAATACGGGAATCCAATTTCAGTTCTTGGCTACGGATGTATGCGTTTCAGCCAGACAATTACAGGTCCTGATTTTAAGAAAGCTGAAGCTGAAGTAATGTCAGCAATTAATCAGGGAATAAACTATTTTGATACTGCCTATATTTATCCTGGAAGTGAAGCTACTCTTGGAAAAATCCTTGAAAAAAACAATGTTCGTGACAAAGTAAATATCGCAACAAAACTTCCACACTATCTTCTTAAAAAGGAAGGGGATTGTGAAAAACTTTTCAATGAAGAACTTACCCGTCTCAGAACTGATCATGTTGATTATTACCTTATGCACATGCTTTCTGATGCCGTTACATGGAATCGTCTTGTTGAACTTGGTGTAAAAGACTGGCTTGAACAGAAAAAGAAAGAAGGCGTAATCCGTCAGATTGGATTTTCTTATCACGGCAATTCAGAGTCTTTTATGAAGCTTATAGACGCCTATGACTGGGACTTCTGTATGATTCAGTACAATTACATGGATGAAACTTCCCAGGCAGGCGTTACAGGCGTAAAATATGCCGCTTCAAAAGGCATTCCTATTATGATTATGGAACCGCTCCGTGGCGGAAAGCTTGCAACAAAGCTTCCAAAGGATGCCGTAAAAATCTTCAAGAAATATAAGGCCGACCGTGAACCTGCAGAATGGTCTTTCCGCTGGCTCTGGAACCAGCCGGAAATTACCTGTGTTCTTTCAGGAATGAACTCTCTTGAAATGGTAGCAGAAAATATCCGCTCGGCTTCAAAATCAGAAGCGGGATGCCTTAGTGATGCCGAAAAGACTGTAATTTCTGATGTTGTAAAAGAAATCCGCAGCAAAGAAAAAATCGGCTGTACAGGATGCCGTTACTGCATGCCTTGTCCAAAGAGCGTAGATATTCCTGGCATTTTTGCCGCTTACAACCGTCGTTATTCTGACAGTAAGTTTGAAGGTCTTAAGGATTATGTTATGTGTACTTTAATCCGGAAGAATTCAACAGGTGCTTCAAACTGTATTAAATGCGGTAAATGTGAACAGCATTGTCCTCAGGGAATTCATATTCGTGAAGAACTTGAAACTGTTCGAAAAACTTTTGAAGGTCCAATTTACAAAATTGCAAAGTGGGTTATTCCGCTTTTCATGAAGAACTAGGAAAGGGCAGCCTGAACCACCTGCAATAGTAAAGAGCATGTCTTGATTTTGCCATAAAAATGTGATAGATTAAAATTCCGTAAACGACGAAGGGGTCGCAAACAAAGCTTCTTGAAACTCAGGGGGTTTTGTCTGCGACCCCTTCTTTTTTTTCAAATGGTCCCTGAGCTTGTCGAAGGATCCATTTGTTTGTTTAGGGGTAATAATATGAAACAGACAAAGTACATTTTTGTAACTGGTGGTGTCGTAAGCGGACTTGGAAAAGGAATTACAGCCGCTTCTTTGGGACGCCTTTTGAAAAGCCGCGGACTTAAAGTTGCTTCACAGAAACTGGATCCATATATCAACGTTGATCCGGGAACAATGAGTCCTTACCAGCACGGTGAAGTATATGTTACAGAAGATGGTGCTGAAACAGATCTGGATCTTGGTCACTATGAACGTTTTATTGATGAAGACCTGAACAAATATTCAAATCTTACATCAGGGAAAGTTTACTGGAATGTTTTGAACAAAGAACGCCGTGGTGAATATCTTGGAGAAACAGTTCAGGTAATCCCTCATATTACAAATGAAATTAAAGAATTTATTTATAACGTTGGTAAACAGTCAGAAGCTGATGTAGTTATTACAGAAGTTGGCGGTACAACAGGTGATATTGAAAGTCAGCCTTTCATTGAAGCAATCCGTCAGGTTGGGCTTGAAGTAGGGAAGGAAAATGCAATTTACATTCACGTAACACTTCTTCCGTTTCTGAGCGGTTCTGACGAACACAAAACAAAGCCAACCCAGCACAGTGTAAAAGAGCTTCAGGGAATGGGAATCCATCCGGACATTATCGTTCTCCGCTGTGATGAAAAACTTGAACCAGGTATTTTCAGAAAAGTTGCAATGTTCTGTAACGTTTCCGAAGACTGCGTAATCGAAAATCTTACACTGCCAAGTCTTTATGAAGTTCCAGTTATGCTGAAAAACCAGCATATGAGTGATACAGTTTGTCGTCTTTTGAAAATTGACAGTCCTGAAGCAAATATCAATGAATGGACTGAAATGCTGGATAAAATCCACAATCTTTCTAAGAAAGTAACAATCGGGCTTGTTGGAAAATACGTTCAGCTTCATGATGCATATCTTTCTGTTGCGGAAGCACTTCGTCATGCAGGTTATGCTCTTGGTGCCGATGTTCAGATTAAATGGATTGATTCTGAAACTATTTCTGAATATTCAGTAAAAGAAGTCCTTTCTGATGTTGACGGTGTAATTGTTCCTGGCGGATTCGGAAGTCGTGGTATTGAAGGAATGATTCTTACAGCAAACTACTGCCGCGAAAACAATCTTCCTTATCTTGGAATATGTCTTGGCATGCAGATTGCCGTTATCAGTTTTGCCCGTTATGTAGCAGGTCTTAAAAATGCAAACTCCGGTGAGTTTGATGCAGAAAGTCAGTACAAAGTAATTGATTTCCTGCCTGATCAAAATGACAGCGTAAACAAAGGTGGTACACTGCGTCTTGGTGCTTATCCTTGTAAGGTTAAAGCCGGAACAAAAATGGCTGAATGTTATGGAAGCGAAATGATTTCAGAACGTCATCGTCACCGCTATGAATTCAACAACGAATTCCGTACCCAGCTTGAAGAAGCAGGCCTTACAATCAGCGGAACAAGTCCTGATGAATATATTGTTGAAACTGTTGAAATTGCAGAAAATGATTTCTATGTCGGAGTACAGTTCCACCCTGAATTCAAGTCTCGTCCAAACCGTGCACATCCACTGTTCGTAGGACTTGTAAAGGCATCTTTGAAATAAGGTTCCCAATGGAAAGGTTTATGAATAAATATAATAACGGTAACAGCGACTCTGACGCCCTTCACGAAGAATGTGGTGTTTTCGGGCTTTATTCTGCAAAGAAAAGACCGCTTGCAGGTCAGGTCTATCTAGGGCTTTTTGCCCTTCAGCATCGCGGACAGGAATCTTGCGGTATTGTTATTAATAACGAAGGTGATTTCAAGTCGTGCAAGGATCTTGGCCTGGTAAGTGATGTATTCACAGCCCAAAGCCTTGCGGAACTTGGAGAAGGAAATATGGCTCTTGGTCACGTCCGTTACGGAACAACCGGTGCAAATATCCGTGCAAACGTTCAGCCAATTGAAGTTCATCGCCTGAACGGAAACCTTGCAGTTGCTCATAACGGGAACCTTACAAACTCAGGCCAGCTTCGCCAGCAGCTTGAAATGCAGGGAAGTATTTTCCATTCAACAAGCGATACAGAAGTAATTGCATATCTTCTTACAAAGGAACGTCTGACCTGTTCAAATATCGAAAGTGCAGTAAGTTCTACTATGGAAAAAATCGAGGGAGCATATTCCCTTGTAATCATGACACAGGAAAAAATGGTTGCAGTCCGTGATCCTAACGGGTATCGACCTCTTTGTTACGGCGTTATTCCGTCAGAAGACGGCGATACTTACGTGATTGCATCCGAAACCTGTGCCCTTGATGTAGTAGGGGCTGACTTTATCCGTGATATTGAACCGGGGGAAATTGTTGTTTTTGAAAACGGAAAGATTTCTTCCATAAATAAGCACTGCAAAACTCAGAAGAAATCACTTTGTGTTTTTGAATACATTTATTTTGCAAGACCTGATTCTGTAATCGACGGAGTCAGCGTTCATGAATCCAGAGTGAAAGCTGGGAAAATTCTTGCAAAAGAACATCCTGTTGAAGCTGATGTTGTTATTGGTGTTCCTGATTCAGGACTGGACGCCGCACTTGGTTACAGTCAGGAAAGCGGCATTCCTTACGGAATGGGCTTTGTAAAGAACAAGTACATTGGCCGTACGTTCATAAATCCTGGACAAACTGAACGCCAGAACAAAGTAAAGATCAAGCTGAATCCTGTAAGCTCAACTGTAAAAGGTAAGCGTGTTGTTCTGATTGATGATTCAATTGTTCGTGGAACTACAAGCGGGCACATTGTGCAGCTTGTGCGCGAAGCGGGCGCAACAGAAGTTCATGTGAGAATTTCTTCGCCTCCCTTTGTTGCGCCATGTTATTATGGTACAGATGTTCCAGACTGCCAGCATTTGATTGCCTGCAATCACAGCCTTGAAGAAATTGCAAAGATTATAGGGGCAGACAGTCTTGGATATTTGAGCATGGAAGGGGCTTTGGCGCTTGGAAAAGATGACGGTCTTTGCTGCAAGTGTTTTAAGCCTGAATAAAAAAAATAATTTTATCCCTTTATGATTTTCTGTTTTGAGAAAGAGGAAAATTCCTCTCCAAAACAGATTTCATATTCGGAATATTTATTTAAGAAACCCTGTTTATCTCCTGTTTCCAAAACATCGAAAATGATCTTAAATCTGTTTTTTACAGAACCCAGTGACATTTTTGATTCAATGGCAATCAGTGCTAATAATCTGAATAGAAATAAGTTCCTTGAACTTTACATGATTTTCCTGAAGTTTACGATTTTATGTTCCTTCGTAAAAGGTTGTATAGAACATAAAGGATGATTACGAAAGGGCACAGAAAATAAACCTTCGAATAAAGAATCTCAAAAAAAGGTAAGGAAATATAATTTGTGAATTTCTCAAATAAAGAAATCAGAATTAACGCATAGAAAAAGTAATTTGCATAAGTTGGTCTGAAACGATCAGCAACAAGAAATGCCAGATTAATTACATTAAAAGCATACGCCGAAATGAGTATGAAATTGTTGATTGCCGGGATTTTCAGAATGAAAAAAACTATTGCCGGGACTATAGTGAGAAGAAGAATACTTGTTGATATAAAAATGTATTTTGTTAAATAAACAAGTTTAGTGTTTATGTTTGAATAAAGTTCAAACTTTTCCATTTTGTCAAAATATAGATAATCAAATGTTCTTTGATACAAAAACATCATGGAAATTAGCTGAAATAAAGCAAGGAAATTGGCTCCAGTTTTCAGATTTACAAAAATCAGCACTCCCATTACCAGACAGTAAACAGGAATTAAGAGTTTCAACTTTTTCAGGTGCAATGAATATAAATA
>JAHBAD010000157.1 GCA_018385395.1 Treponema sp. | reverse complement strand
TTCATAATCAATATAAAAGAAAAAATTCGTATTATCATATGAATATGATCCCCAGAATCTCCCCTGCATATCGCACAACAAATTCGGAACGTGTTTATCCTGTTTAATTTCTGAAACAAAAGAATCGATTTGTCCTGTTTCGGTGTTATATGCATAAAACATTTCTTTTGTCGAAGCCTTTTCATCTTCTGGACAAGCCTTTGTTTCAGTCAGCAAACAATATTTACCCTTTGTTTCATAACTCCAGTTACTCTCAAATGTTTCACAATCAATGAAATTTATTTCTGCTGATTCCCCGTCAATACTGGCAATTTTATCTGCCCAATAACCAAAATTATAATAAGTGGTTTTACCATTATAATTTTGCTCAACAACTCTTCCATCTGTCACATATTTATTCTGATTAAAATAACACCAGTCATAAACAGAATTTGAATCACAATCAAAAATAAGGAATATATCACCTGCAGTTTCTTTTTTTGAATTCCAGTTCTTATTACCAAACAAATAAAGCTTATCATAAACAGGCATTGTAAGAACAATTGGTTCTTGTTTTAAGTCTGAAAAAATTTTATGAGTAGTTTTTTGACTGATTTTAGAAACTTCTCCAGATGAGAAATATAAATTTTCACACCCAGAGAATAAAAAAAGAAAACCAAATAAATAAATAAGCTTTATTTGTTTCATGCCAAACACGCCACAAAAGCGAAGAACAATAAAACTCCGTTGTATCATATTTCCACCATAACTGCCAGTCATAAGGCTTATTTAACTGTTTTTCAGCATAGTTCACTGCTGAATTAGCATCTGCCTCTGAAGCCACTTCATATTTAAGAACTAGCAGACGAGAATGAAGTATCTTTGCAAATAACCATATAACGTTCTGCTAAATTTTCTGAAGACGAAACTTCTCCCACAGAAAAGTCTAAATGATTTGAGCAAGAACAAAATAATCCAATAAATAAAACAATGTTTACCAGATTGAACGCGGTTACGAAAACCTGGTAGAACAGCTTCAAAGCCTTGGCGCACATATTAAAAGAGTTGAGGTGGAGTAAGTCACAATTCACAATGCAGAATGCAAAATTCACAATTATACACCATCAATCATCAAGTTTATTATGCATTATGAATTATACATTGTGAATTAACATACAGGTTCCTTCAACAATTGCTTTGTGCTCTTCTGGGGCAATTCGGGCATAAAGAGTATCGGGAGTGTCGTCAGACATAACCGGTACTTTTTTCTGTATGAGAATTTTTCCGGAGTCGCAGCCTGAATCAACCAGGTGAATGGTACAGCCGCTTTCTTTTTCGCCGGCTGCAAGAACTGCTTCATGAACATGATGTCCCCACATTCCTACCCCGCCGAATTTTGGAAGCAGTGCCGGATGAAGATTTAAAATTTTTCCTTCATATTCTTTTACAATGTCGCCTGCAAGAACTGTAAGCCAGCCTGCCTGAATGATTGCATATGCGCCTTCGGCCTTACAGATTTCAAGAACACGGTTTGAAACTGCTGTGCGTTTTTCGTCACGGCTTGCGGCCTGAGCTGCTTCTTTACCCATAACGGCATAAGGTGAAGCGATATAGCTTTTAATTCCCGCATTTGCTGCACGTTCAAGAGCGTATGCATCTTTATGGTCAGAAACAACTGCAGCAATGTGATAAGGACAGTCTGGATTTTCTTTTTCATAATCGATAAGGGCCTGAAAATTTGTTCCACCACCGCTGACTAAAACTACAATATTCTTTTTCATATATCCTCCAGAATTATTTCAATTCAAACTGAGCTTCACAAAGAGACTTATAGACGCCGCCTTTTGCCATGAGCTCTTCATGAGTTCCATTTTCGGAAATTCCTTTTTCATCTACAACAGCAATGTGGTCCGCATTTTTAATTGTCGAAAGCCTGTGGGCAATAACAATTGTTGTACGGCCTTTTGAAAGTTCATCAAAAGCTTTCTGAATTTTGATTTCAGTTGCAGTATCCAGAGCCGATGTAGCTTCATCAAGAATCAGAATCGGAGGATTTTTCAAAAAGCAGCGTGCAATTGAAACCCGTTGCTTCTGTCCGCCCGAAAGTTTGATTCCTCTTTCGCCCACTACTGTATCATATCCTTGCGGCATTTTCAAAATATCTTCGTGTATTTCGGCGCGTTTTGCCGCAAGTTCAATTTCTTCCTGCGTAGCATCAGGTTTTCCATATGCAATATTTTCTTTAATGGTTCCCGCAAAAAGGAAAACATCCTGCTGTACCATACCGATCTGTTTTCTTAAAGAGTCCATGCGGATTTTCCTGATATCAATTCCATCAAGAAGAATACGTCCGCCTGTAATTTCATAAAAGCGCGGAAGAAGATTACAGATGGTTGTTTTCCCGCCGCCTGAACTTCCGACCAGTGCCTGCTTTTCGCCGGCTGAAATATTAAGTGAAACATTCTGTAAAACCGGATAATCTTTTGTATAAGAAAAATCCACATTCTCAAAAGTAATGTTTCCTCTGGCACTTAAAATTTCAATGGCGTCTTTGTCATCTTTTATAGGATTTTCAGTTCGCATTACTTCAAGGAATCTGTTGAAACCTGCCATGCCCTGAGTATACTGTTCAACGAAAAAAGCAAGTTTCCGCACAGGCGTACTGAAGGCTGCCACAAAAAGGTTTGCCGCAACAAGATCTGCAACGGTCATTTTTCCGTTCATAATGAAGAATCCGCCTGCTGCAAGAACGACAAGATTCATCATATTTCCAGTAAACTCAATATTGGAAAGAAAGTTGGACATATATTTGAAACGGCTCTGCTTTGCTTTAATAAAACGCTCATTGTTTTTAGCAAAACGTTTTGTTTCATAATCTTCATTTGTGAAAACCTGAGTAACACGAATGCCGGAAATACTTGATTCAATTGCAGAATTGATTACAGCTGTAGTTTCCTTAACGGCTTTTGATGTAGACATAAGTTTCTTACGGCTTTTGAGAACAATCAAAAGATTAACCGGAAGAAAAATCAGAACAAGAACGGCCAGTTCCCATCTGATTCCGAACATAAGAATACAGGAACCAATTAATGTTATAAGTGAAACCCACACGTCTTCAGGGCCGTGATGGGCCAGCTCTGTTATATCAAACAGGTCTGTCGTTACACGGCTCATGAGCTGGCCTGTTCTGTTTTTATCAAAATATGAAAAGTTCATGGTTTCAAGTTTTTTGAAAACATCCATTCGCATTTCGGCTTCAACATAATTTCCAAACTGATGTCCCCAGTAGGTTATAAACCAGTTACAAAGCTTACGAATAATAAAACCTGCCAGAAGTGCTGCAATGAGAATGCAGAAAAGTTTAAGGTTTCCTTCCGGAATAAGAGAATTAATGGCCCATCGTGTAAGCATTGGAAAAGTGATATCAATAAGGGCCAGAACTGTTGCACAGAGCATATCTCCAATAAAAAGTCCTGAATGAGGCTTATAATACGAAAAGAAAATGGAAAGTGGTGATGAAGTATAATCTTTCATATAAGAAAGATTATACTGATTTTCAAAAATCTATACACGTTTTACTGCAAGAAGAGTCAGGTCATCAAGCTGTTCGTCTTCGGCGACACCAGTATATTCAAGGTAGTTGCTTTCTTCATCAACTTCACTTTTTCCAGAACAATAATAATCGTACAGGACAAAGTGATCTTTTAAGAAGGCGTCAATTCGCTTGTCTACAACGACTGTATCGTTTGCACCGGCCGTCGGAGTTTTGTAGAAACGGAAGATTTTCTCAACTGATGCAAGGGCAAGAATTACCTCCTCAAGAGTTCCTTCACAGCTTGTAAAATCAAATTCCAGTTTTTCGCCCATAACAGGATTATCCTGTTTTTCGAGAGTGAATTTCTGTTTTGCAAAAACTGCTTCAATAACCTGCTGAACCCGTTCAGGTTCCATAAGTTCCTTTCTGTCTTCATGAGTCAGGTTTCCATTCTGGTCTGTAAGCTCATCAACAATTACACTGAAGTCGGGACGGCGGCAAAGACGTGTTGATTCTTCTATACCGTCAGTGTAAAGGAAAAGAACATCACCCTTTTTAAGGTTTATTTTTTCAACCTGGAATCCACCTTTCATATCTACCATAAACGAAGGAAGAGGTCCTGCAGCAGGAGTTTCTGCCAAAGTGATTACCTTCTGTTTCTTTTCGGCGCTGTCATAAATATGAACGATGTTATCACCCGCATTGCACATGTAAACGTCTCCTGTTTTTGTGTCCAGAAGACAGATAATCATAGCTGCGAATTTTCCTTTAAGACCAAGAGATTCAAGGGCGTCATTGATTTTTGTGACAAGAACATTCAGTTTGATGCCTTGGTGTGCGTAGCTCCAGTTATTAAAGTATTCGCGGAAGTGAGTTGCCACAACAGTCATAATAAGGGCGGCAGGGACACCATGACCTGAGGCATCGCATTTGATGATGGCAAACCAGCGGTCATCAAGCTTGCGGTAATCGAAATAGTCACCCGAAACGCCCGAAGCTCCTTCATAATAACCGAAACATTCAACGGCACCTTCCTTAAGCTTGGCAACTGTCTGCGGTTTCTGACGTCCTGCAAGAAGCGGAAGGAATGCCTGCTGAACAGCCTTACCGTCAAGAGAAAGTTTTTCATCTTCTGCCGCTTTTGCAAGCTGGCTTGTCATATCATTAATAACATCGCCAAGCTGTCCGATTTCATCTTTTGTTGTTACCTTGAAATCTTTTCCTTTAAGTTTTGCTTTATCTTTTGTTTCCCCGATGACACGAACGTAAGAAGCAAGTTTTTTGATTGGCTTAATGATGATTGAAGCAAGAATGAACGAAAGAATTGCACCAATCATAACTGCAAGCAGAGCGACTGCTGCAGAGATTATGAGAACCGTGTTACGGGAACGGTCTGCTTCATCAACAAGACTCTGTGTTGAAATCTGAACAAGAATTACACCGTGAACATAGTTCTGGCTTGTTCCCTGCCGGTACATAACAGGTTTATAAAAAAGATAATCTGTATTGTTTCTGTCAAGAACGTTTGGATCAAATTTCGGATAAGATGAAACTCCGCTTTTTGAAATGTCATTAAGAATTGTATTTAGTCTGACTGTAAGCTCGGTTGCAACAACAGAAATTTCCTGAAGGCGAGCAACACTTGCTTCATCAGTTGCAACGGCAAGAGAAACCCCTTCGGCATTCAGTTCAACAAGAGACTGAGCAACAGTTCCGGCAGTTTCCACCGCTTTATCATTAAGCGAAGAACATTCTTTTGTAATCGTTTCAACAATTTCTTCAATGTTTCTTGAAACACCAAAGTTCACTCTGTCTGTATCGATTTTTGAAGAAATATTTTTATCGTTTGTTGCCCATACATAATTAAGCCCTGCCCGTTCTGCCGAATCAGACTCCCCGATAATTGTGGCAAACTGGGCTTCGCTCATTGATTCAGCTTGTCCCGGAAGATAGCTCATTTCAAGAATATTGTTTGAAGGCATATATGCTTTGGCACCGGTGGAAAGACTTTCAAGAAGAACTTCAACACGCTGCTGAAGTCCGCGACCTAAAGTACGTTCCTGCATATCTGTCATAATGTATCCAAGCGGGACAGAAACAAGAGCAACAATTGCCATAACAAGGATGGATGTAAAGCCCACAAGCTTCACTTTCAAGCCTGCTCCTTTTTTCTTCAAAGCTTCCTGTTTGATTTTTGCTTCTTTTGGCATAGGGCCTCCTGTAATAAGTGCAAGAACTTCCTTCCTTACAAGAACAGTTTCACGGGCAGTTGAAACAAATCCGTGAACTGCAAAAACAAGAATACCAAGGCTAAGGAAAATAATTGCAGCAAGAAGAAGATAATTTGTATTTATAGAAAACTTGTAATTTTCGTCGTAAACCTGCCAGGCAGGCGTAAATGTAATTTCCGGTTCAATTTTGATAGTACCGTTCTGTTCTATACGGACAATTGCCTTGCTCATATAAAGGCCCCGGTCACTATGAACAAGTCCTATACGGTACATACCTTCGTCAAGGTCATTTCCAAGCTTGATGTTTGCAATGCGTTTATCTGATGTAACCTGATAATGTCCTGAACTGCGGTTCAAAACCATGTCATATGGTTCAGCGCCGTCACGGTCAATATAAATTGTGTTAACGTTTCCGTCATAAGTGAAGCCGCCGCCTGTCACATCAAGAGTAACTTCACCAAGTTCATTCACCGCAGTTTTTGCTGAAACAATATAGGTACTTGGAATAAATTTATTAAGAACAAAAAGCTTTGAAACTCTTTCCGAAATATTTCCAACTTTGTCTATGGCGGCAATTGTAAGAATATAAATACCGTTTCCACGGGCACTGAATCTTACATTGTCTTTTTCTGTCATTATGCGGTTCGGGACTTTCCGGCTTCCGTTAAGAAGAGAAGCATATTTTTCTTCCAGGGCATCAAGAGTCGCAAGGGAGTCTTCTTCAGAAAGCTTAATAGGATGGCGCGGATTATCTACAAGATTCTTTGGAAGAGCCGCAATGTAATCAAGACTGTAAGTATAACCGCCAATATCAGTATCACTTGAGTCCGGAACAAAGCGAACAAAAATGGAATTTGTTTTTGGCATTCCAAACCTGTCGGACTCTTCAAAGACAATCTGCGGTTTAAGAGGCGGTGTAATATCAAGGTTATAAACTACTGTAGAAAACTCTGAAACGTTTCCCGCATAGTCAAAAACCCTTGCACGGAAGAACCAGTCGCCGTCTGAATCTGCTTTAAGTTTCAGCGTATTCTGAGAAGGAAGATATGTCAGCTCGTTAAAAGGCTCTTCACTTTCATCCTGGCTCCAGCTGTATGAAAAGCCCGCAATACCTGAAGAATCATCGGGCATATTAACTTTAATGCGGACATCCTGATTTGTAGAATGATATCCTTCTTTAAAACTTAATGGAGTAATTTTTGGCATGGCAACAGATGTATCAGGCATAAGCATGAAAACTGTTGATGAAGATTTTTCACTCTGTTCCCAGACAAAAGAAAGTTTTTTACCGCCGTTTGTAAAAACCGGATAAGCAAAAAGAGATTTATGACGGCTTCCAGAAAGGGTATCTTCGTTCCAGTAAAGACCGTTCCTGCGTCCAAAGTAAACGCGTTCTGAACCGGATCTTGTATCAAACCAGACTACCGAAAGCTGATTTTCATAATCAAAGAACTGAGGATTGGAAGCATGACCGCTCTGAGTAACCTGTTCTGCAGTTCCCTTTATGAAACCTGTAGGACTGATTTTTGCAATCCAGATATTTGCGTTTTCGGAAAGATAAAAAGTTCTTTCCCACCCCATATAAACTTCATCTTTGTATTTGAAAAGTGAAGCACCCTGGTTCTGATAATTTGTATAAGGGTGAGTATCGCTTACAGGAATGGTGTTCTGATCTGTAAGGATCACAGGTTCAGACCAGCTGTTACCGCCGTCTTCTGTATATGTTCCGTAAAGCTGATAAGAAATACGGGAACCTGTAAGAAGCTGTGCCTGAAAAACAACAAGATCCCCGCCGTTATATTCAATCTGAAACGGAACAAAAGGATTCGTAAAATTTTTTGAAGGCAGGAAAGATGAAAAATCTGTCCAGTGGAATCCGTCTGAAGACTCTGCACAAACAATAGAGAAAGATTCATTTTCGCTTAAGGATGCAAAAAGCCTTAATGACTCCCCTGCTCCAAGGTAAAGGCGTGCACCAGTCAGAATTTTTGACTGTTTTGGAAGACTGATTTTTTCTGTAGCTCCCGAAGGTTTAATTGAATAAACTGCAATTTCATGATGACTTGCAAGGAAGGCAACATAAACGGTTCCATCCTTTTTCATTACAGCTGAATATACCTCTGGAACTTCACCTGAAAATTTTATGGCGTTCGAAAACCTGTTTATTTCAACAGGATTATCAATATCAGAAAAATATTTTGCACTGATATAAAACTGATGATTTTTTTTATCGACTTCCTGCCACAAAACACAGGAACTTTTTCCGTTCGTTACAGACTTTGGAAAACGAGAATCTGTTGAACATAAGGCTGCAGGATTTTCCCAATAAAAATCTGCGCCCAGTGCAGAAGTAACACACAAGAGAAAAATGATAAATGCTGCAAAAATTCGTTTAATCATCATGTTACAAAAGTGCCTTTATCTTTTTCCTTAATTCAAGAATTTTTGTTGAATTTTTATTTGTACTTTTCTGAAGAAGCTGTTCAACAATTGCATTGGCAGCGATAATATTATTGCTCTGAAGTTCCTGAATAGCCGTCTGATAACGGCTTTCATCTTCGGCAGAAAGAACGGCCGAAGCCTTACCGCCGATTGCGATCTGGATTTTATCTTTCAGGGCGATGGCCGAAGTATTGTTTTCGTTCAGCGAAATTGCTTCATCAAGTTTTGCAAGGGCACGTCGAAGTTCATCTTCATTTCCCTTTGCTTTGTTATAAATATTCTGAGCCTCTTTTGTTAAATCCTGCGACTTATTTGAAACAACTTTTGTAACAGGCTTTTGTCTGATACCGATTTCAAGTTCAATATTGTAGATCAGGTCTTTAAGCCCGGGGTATTTCGGATTAATTTCATACAAGTCCAGAAGGTCAGCATAAGTTTCCTGCTGTTTTGATTTTTCCTTATAACTTGTTTTTGCTTCTGCCACTTTACGGCTGAACATCTGATCAAAATCATCAGGACTGATAACTTTCTGAATTCGCAGTGACAGAAGAGAAGCTTCCTGATTCAAAGGATAAACCAGCTGAACTTCCTGAATTTTCTGGAGCGCCGCTTCAAGAGATTTTATGCCTTCTTCCCGGTTTCCCTTTTCAAGATAATTCTGGCCTTCTGCATAATAACTGGCTGAAACGCTTAAAATCTGCGACATTTCCGGATACAAAGGTGCCGAAGGCAGAATTGTACGGCCAGTTTTCATTGAAAGAGCTGTGTTTACAAGTGCACGAAGACTGTTTATTTCAAGGTCATCTTCAACATTTGTAACGGCCCATCGTGCCGAAGCCTGTGTAAGAAGATTTTCAGCCTGTTCAAAGTTTCCCGCATAGTATTCATTCTTTGCCTGAGTCTTAAGATTACGGACATCGCGGACAACAATTTCATTTTCTTTCTTATTAATTTTTTCGCCAAGCTGAATCAGGCGCACATCACTTTCATTCTGCAGATCTTTTGAAAAAGACAAAGCCAAAGCTTCATTATATTTTGTTCGTGACTCCTGAAGCCGCTTGCGTGCAGTTTCAAAATTATCTGTCTGAAGTGCAATTTCTGCCTGATTCAAACGAAGCTCTGCTTCATTTCTTGCCCGCTGAGCGTTCTGAATCTGAACGCGACACTTTGCAATAAATTCATTCGATTCTTTCTTCTGATTTTCCAGACGCAAAATATAACTTGAAAGTTCAGCTTCTGTTTCTTCTGCCATATGGGTTTCACTTAAATCTGGAAGCAAAGCAATATGACGGCGGATTACTGAAATCTGTCTGTCAATTTTTCCATTCAAAGAATCTGCTGCGTCCTGAGCTCTTTCCGGATATTTTTCAGGAATAATATTTTCCGGGTTCTCTGTTCCATTTAATAAAACTTCAGCCGAAGAAAAATCATCCCGGCTTTCTTTAACATAACCAGAGTCTGCCATAATTATGTAATCACAGAAAACTCGATTTGCCTTTGCAATTATCGCAGCTGCCTGGCTCTGAATTTCATTTTTGTATGCTGTATATTTTCCGGTCATATATGTCAGAACCGAATCTTGAATTTCGGTACTCAAAGGTTCTGAGAAAATCATTTTTTCTTCCGGAGAAAAATCAAGAGCTGCTACAGAGGACAGATACAAGGAAGTAAAACGACTGTCTGTCATTTCAACTGCAGATGGATATTCCGGAATAGTAATTGCGTTATAATTTTGTATTCTTTCTTCAAGATGCCTTTTTATCGAATAAAGGTTTTCAATCTTCACCGGAAGATTATATGCATATCGCCTTTCAATATCGTAAAGACGATTCATTTCTTCATTCATTCCCGGTTTCAGCTGATTATTCAGATTATTAATTTGAACAGCAAGATTCGAAAACTGCCTGATAGATGGAATTCTTTCAACCCAAAGACTTTCCCGTTCAGCTAGAACAATTGATTCAGGCAGAGTACCTGCAAAAGAAAACACATAACCGTTCAATTTCTCGTCTATGGCTTTTTTCATTCTGTCGATATTAGTATTCCACTGGGTATCCATTGCACCTGCAATACCAGTTTTATTATTGTCACTCTGACCTATAGTAAAACGTGAAACGAATGGGAGAAATGAAGCATCAGTTAAATCTTCACCTGTAAGTTCTTTTGTATATTCAAAAGTTGTTCTGAATTTTTCTCCAGAGTCATAAATAGCATTCCGCAACTCTGCAAATTTCGCAAATTCATTCTGAACCAATTGCAGATTCTTTGAAATATCTTCCTGTTTTTCATCATTTACAGAACGGATAAAAACAGTCACAGAATCTTCAAGAGTTTTCTGAAGCTGTTCATAAATCAACAGTGTTTTATTTACATTTGCAAGAGCATCCTTTACAGGTCTTACAACATCTTCCTGCTGCCATTCTTCAAAGAAACGTTCCTGATAAAGTTTAAATCCTTCATAAGCTTTTTTTGCGGCAAGCACATAATTTCCATTCTGAACCAGTTCCTCAGTTTCTTCATGAATACGATTATATTCTTTTCGGAAAAAGTTGAATTCAGCCGCAATACGAGTTTCGCGAATAAATGCCAGCTGACGGTCAGAAGGATATTTTTCAAGATGTTCCAGCTCTGATGTAACCATGTATATTTTTTCAGAGTTATCAGGCTCTTCGATAATCAGCCGAATCAATTCTTCCGCAAGCTGGGTATACCGGTTACGGGCGTTCATGATTCTGTCGATTCGGATCTGGGCGTTATCAAAATTTTCAGGATTCTGAGCAATGTATCTGTTCAGCTCTTCTAAAGCCTGATCATATTTTGTTTCTTTAATCAAAGCATCAATCTGGGACAAAGTAAGAACACTGCTGCCTTCTGCAAAGAGAATGCCCGAAAAAAGAGTAAACATCAGAATTGTGACAGCAAACTGTTTTTTAACCATAAAATAAAAAAGTTTAAGTCCCCTATTCTATTTTTCGGAAAAAATTTACTATTCATTATAGAAAAAAAAATACCGAAAATAAAGAAAGATGAGACGAACCGGGTCTTTAGCAGTATTTTTCTTCCTCGCAGTTCTGCCACTGAAGGCACTTACTTTAACTGATGCTACTGTGTCTTTAGTCGATATTTTTTCGCCTTTTGTAGACGAAAACGAAGGTTCAACCTCATTCCGTTCCCTTCTGATTCCTTCCGGAGGACGTGCAGAAAGCATGGGAGGTGCTTTTACAGGCCTTGCAGATGACATCAGTTACATAAACTACAATGCTTCAGCTTCATCACTTCTTTCAAATTCCCAGGCAAGTGTTTTTCACAATTCATGGATTGCAGATTCCAATATAGAAACCCTTTCGGCTACTACACGTTTGGGAAATGCCGGGTTCGGAGCTGCTTTTTCATGCTTTTATGTACCTTTCACTGAATACGATATTTTCGGAACCCGTGCTTCAAACGGCTATTACACAGAATCTATTGCCTGTATAAATGCTTCATATAACTTTCTTTCGGGTTATAATTTCAAAGGACTTGCACTTGGAATCAATTTAAAATCGGCTTTCCGGGGAATTCCTGATTACGCTGATGATGACACAGGAGAAATTATTACAGGTTCTGGCTTTGCCCAGTCCGCCATTGCCTTTATGGGGGACATTGGAATGATGATCCGTTTCAACCTGGCAAAATTCTATGCTTCCAGAGAACCAAACGTAAGGATCGGGTTTTCAGTTCAGAATCTTGGAGCCGCTATTACAAATTTCGGAAATGGCATTTGTCTTGATGACCCCCTTCCTTCCAGTGTTACTGCAGGTTTTTCATATAATTTTATCAAACCAATTACAATCTCCGTCGATTTCAGGCAGCCCTTTGCTCTTTCAAAAGATATGGGCTACCAGATGTTCCAGGTAGGCGCCGGAATTGAAGCACAAATTACAGATTTCTTTGCTGCCATGGCAGGTTTTCAACTAAAAGGTGCAAACCCGAGATTCAGTTTCGGTGCTGAATTTGAAATCAATAAAATTCGTGTGAATGCAAATTATACTCTGGACCTAACTTCTTCCCTGAATCCGCTGAACAGAATCGGTATTTCGGCAAAATTCATTATGGGAGACGGAGGGCGAGCCGAAAAAATGCAGAAAATTGATGAACTTTATAACCTTGGAGTTCTCTATTTTTCACGTGGTGAATACAATGATGCCATAGACGTTTGGGAACAGGTACTTGAACTGGACAAACGCTTCGACCCTGCCATTCTTGGAATCCAAAGCGCAAACCGCATGCTTGAAATGTTCCAGAAAATCCGCGACTCAATGTTCCTTGAATAGAAGAAAACCTAGTCTTTAATTATCTGAAGTGATTTTGCCTGATACTCAGGAAGGTATGTTTTAAAGGCTCCAGTTTCATACTGAACCTTTATGACATACTCACCTTCATTCATACGGCATTCAGAAATTACTCCATAACCAAAATCGTCATTGTATAGCTTAACTCCTTTTTTCCAGACAGCAGCAATTTCTGCTTTCTCGCCCCACTTAGCCGCATCACTTGAAGTATGAGCCGTATGAAGACCTTTTACGCCGCCACTTTCAATCTCGCGGAAAGCATATGGCGCATTACCGATTACTTTAAGTGCCGGACGGCATTCATAAAGGAAAGGACTTGGTTTCATGAACTCAGTATGTCCGTACATTCGGCGCTGACTGCAGCTTGTAATGTAAAGCTCGTTCATAGCACGGGTAATGCCTACATAGCAAAGGCGTCGTTCTTCTTCTAAGTCAGCGCCCATTTTGTCCTGGCGTGGGAAGACTCCTTCTTCGAGCCCAGACATAACGACGCAAGGAAATTCCAGACCTTTCGTATTGTGAAGAGTTATAAGGGTTACGTAATCTGTGCCGCCGTCTTCCTGCTCTTCGAGACTTCGGTCCAGGTTAATGGCATCAAGAAATGCGTTAAGGCCTTCAGAAGTGTTTTCATAAAGTGACGCAGTATTCACAAGTTCCTGAAGGTTTGCAAGCCGCTGTGTTCCATCTTCTTCAGATTTATACTGTTCATCAAGGCCTGAATATTCCACTACCCTTTTCATAAACTCAGAAAGATTTTCGCCTGCGGTAAGGCACTGTTCAAGAGAATGAATAAGCTGCACGAATTTTTCACAGCCTTCCCTTGCTTTTTTACTGAGCTCAGGACCAAGATGTTCGCATGCCATAAGAAGAGTCATGCGGTATTCGCCTTCGTAGTCGCGGGCATAATCTACAAGCTTATCCTGCGTTTTTTCACCAATGCCGCGAACAGGGAAATTTACAATGCGGCGGAAAGAAATTTCATCTTTCGGATTTGCCACAACAGAAATGTAAGCAACGGCATCTTTAATTTCCTGACGTTCATAGAACTTAAGGGATCCAACAACTTTGTAAGGAATCTTTCGCTTAAGGAAAACACTTTCAAAACCGTTACTCTGAGCATTCATACGATATGTAACTGCCCAGTCTGAATATTTTGATTTGTTAAGTCCGACAGATTTTGTAATCAGATCTGCGACAAATTCAGATTCAGTGTCCTGTGTCGGTAAAAATGCAAGAACAGGTTCTTTGCCGTCTCCACGGTCTGCAACCAGAGTTTTTCCAAGACGAGATGAGTTATTTTCTACAACAAGACTTGCCGCATTCAGAATATTCGAAGTTGAACGATAGTTTGTTTCAAGCCTTACAATTTCGGTATTGGGAAACTGATTGGGAAAGTTTAAAATATTCTGAACTTCGGCACCACGGAAAGCGTAAATACTCTGGTCATCATCACCAACGACACAGGTGTAAGTTCCAACTCCTTCACCGCCGTTTTCTTCAACGCCCGAAAGATACTGAAGCAATTTAAACTGGGCAATGTTTGAGTCCTGATATTCGTCCACCATAATTACCTTAAAACGGCGGTGAACATAGTTTTTAATTTCTTCATTTGCCATCATGACTCTGACAGGCAGCATAATAAGGTCACCAAAATCAGCATTACCTGTAGAATGAAGGCGGTTTTCATAAGCCTTGTAATAAGGCTGAAGATCAAAGTCGCTGTTTACAGAAGACAGGTCATCATCAGGACCAAGAAAGTAATCTTTTGCCAGAGCAATGTCATGAGACACTTTTTTTGCATCTTTTGCCGAAAGTTCAGGACAGGCTTTTTTCAAAAGAGCAAGAGAATCATCATCATCATAAACGGTGAAATTCTGTTCAAGACCTGCTGCATCGTAATAACGACGCAGGAACCAGGCACCAAAAGAATGGAAGGTTTTTATCTGGGCTTTTGCTGCCAGAGGTTCCATAAGCACTGCACGTTCCCGCATTTCATTGGCAGCTTTCTTAGTAAAAGTTACGGCAAGGATATGATACGGATCAATATTTCTCTGACTGATAAGCCATGCAATCTTTGTGGTAATTACACGGGTTTTCCCTGAACCGGCACCTGCAAGAATCAGAAGGTTTCCGCCTTCATGAACAACAGCCTGACGCTGCTCAGGATTCAGCATGTTCAAAAATTCTTCCATATCACAGTCTCCGGTCAAAATTATTTATACAAGACGGCTGTCCAGATCAACACCTGTTACTGCAAGAATCTTTGCCTGTACAACAGCGCCTTCGAAAACCTTAGCCTTATCTTCTTCTTCGTAACGCACCACAACGGCGCCATCAACTTCAGGAGCCTGAAACCATGCGCGTCCGATGGCAAGACATTCATCTTCATTTGGAATTACTTCTTCAATAATTATACTGTAAATTTTTCCAACGTGTGCCTGAAGCTTTTCTTCTGTAATGCGGCTCTGAATATCGACAAGAACGTCCGCACGTTTTTTTGCAGTTCTTTTGAATACCCTGGGCTTAAAGTTGTAGGCCGGAGTATCGTCTTCACGGCTATAATCAAAACAGCCTGACCAGTCAGGTTTAATTTCTTTAAGAAAAGCAGCTGTTTCTTCAAAGTTCTTTTTCTTTTCCCCAGGAAAACCGGTCATAAAAGTTGTGCGAAGAATCATATCAGGGAAAATCTCACGCATTTTGGAAATCATTCGAGTGTACATTTCCTGTGTTCCCACGCGGTTCATTTTTTTGATGATATCAGAACTTCCGCTCTGGAAAGGAATATCAAAATAATGAAGGAAACGGCTGTCTTCTTTCATCACTTCAAGAACGTCAAAATTAAAATGGTCCGGGTGAATATAAAGAAGACGGACAACAAAGTCACCTTCGATTTTCGAAATAAGTTTCATAAGACTTGCCAGCGGGCTAAAGCCTTCACCTGTCTCCTGGATAAGGGACTTTCTGATTTCTTCATCGTCCACACCTGTGCCGTAGGCCGCAAGATCCTGACCGATAAGATTGATTTCATAAGTTCCATTTTTTACAAGAGTTCTGATTTCATCAAGAATTGATTCAGCTTCACGGCTTCTAAGTTCACCGCGAATAATTGGAATTGCACAGAATGAACAGTGATTCGAACATCCTTCTGTAATTTTTACAAAAGCACTGTTTTTAAATCCGAAAGAAACCTCTCTCATGCAGAAAGAAACACCCTTCTGTGGAGACTTAACAACAGGACGATCTTTCTTCATAACGCTATCGCAAACAGAAACAATATCCGAAAGATCCCCGTTTCCCATAATTCCATCAGCTTCTACAAGAGACTCTGAAAACAGTTCGGCATAACGTTCAGAAAGACATCCTGCAAGAATGACTTTTTTGTCCGGATAAGCTGATTTTGCATCAAGAAGGGCGTTAACCGATTCTTCTTTAGCGCTTTTAATGAATCCACAGGAATTAATGATAATAAGATCTGCATCTTCTGCATTTTCTGCCAATTCATATTTAGAAGTTTTTGAAAGATGTGTTGCTAGAATTTCGCCGTCAACACGGTTCTTTGCGCAACCGTGCTGGTCGATAAAAAATTTAATCATGAAAATATATTCCTAAAAACTAGTCCAGTTCAATAACAACAAGCTTGTAACGACCGTCTGCATCTTTAATCCACTTAATGTCTTCAACAAGAACCTGACCTGCTTTTCCGATTTCAAGATCATAAGTTTTTGCATCGGCAATAACTGTAAATTTAACGGCATTGCTGTTACTCATCCAAAGACGGATACCATTATGAGGATTTGCCGTGAACTGTTCACCTGTTGAGAAATAAGATTCTACACTTGAACCAAAGTCAATTTTATCACGGAACACACAAGATGCACGGAATGTAGCATTAAGAGTAAACGGATAAGCACGATTATCTTCAAGAATAACAACCTGAGGATGTTTACTTTGAATTTCATCTGCAAAAGGAATGTTATCCATTGTAGTTTCACCACCAGCAACTGAAACCCCATGACGAAGAAGGAGACTTACTTCAGCACCACGTTTTTCATCAGTAGCAGAAATATCAGAAACGTAAACAATAAGGTCTGAAGTCCCATCCCCATTAATATCAAACTCAGATTCTTCGGCTAAATCTGTATAGAAAACTCCAGCCGGGGTATCAAGCCCAAATGATTTTAAAGTTTCTTTTACAGTAAGAATAATAGTTCCGTCAGCAGATGAAACCTGCAGCTGATCCCCTTTATAAAGACGCTGAACAAATTTTGCATCTTTTAATTCATATTGATGAGTTTTTGCTGACTCTGCAAGAAGATTTTCATCTTCTTCTACAGGTTTCTTTTTCAATACAACAATCAGTATTACGGCAATAATAATAAGCACAAAAGCAGCAATTGAAGAAATAAGTATAGGCCAGAATTTTTCAGACTTATGTTTTTCAATTAGTCCTTCCGGAACAGGCGACTCCTGAAGCTGTTTATTGTGATAAAGCTTCAAAAGATATGCAGAATCCATTTCCAGATATTCTGAATAGTTCTTCAAAAATCCTACCAGGTAAGGTTCACCAGGGAAAACAGTAGTGTCTTCATCTTCCAGTCCTGCCAGATACTTTTTATCAATTGTAAGGGCTGCCGAAACAACATCAAGTGAAAGAAGCTTTTCTTCGCGTTTATTCTTCAGTAATTCGCCGTAACTGTCCATTTTTTATTCCGAAAACAAGAAGTTGTTATAGTTATTTGCTGATGATGGTGCATCATAAATAAAACGCTGGTCGCTAATCTCCGGATTCAATTTGTAATCAAAGAAGTTCATTATAATCGGATCGCCAACATTTGGAGTAGCTTCTACACGTCTGATTAGTTTTGTATCAACTGAGATGCAAAGACGGATTGTTTTGAAAGCTTCAGCTGTACTTCTCTTGTAAAGTACAAGTTTATAAACCATTTCATCAGAATCTGCATCCAGAGGTTCAGGATCCTGACTGTTTTCATAGGCAACTGTGTAATAGCGGTTCATCAAGTTAAGTCCTTGTGCTGTTGCAAGAGATGCCCCGGAAGAATCTGTTGATACTGACTGTTGAAGAACTGCGGCAGAACCCGGAAGATAAATTGTCAGCATATTTGAACTGTAACAGAAAACCTGTTCCTGTGGATTTGAAAAATCCAGGCGCAGAAGGTCAGGAGCCTTATATGAAAAGTGCCCTGCCATTTCCTGCTTTCCCTGTTCCAGATCAAAATCAGCTTCATAAGTTTTAAGCGAAGCATAATATTCTGAAACGGACTTAAAATAGCTCGAGGCTGTTGTAATATTCTGTGCAAATACAAATGTTGATGCCAGGGCAACAGCTCCGGCTATCAGAATCTTTTTAATCTTCATCTTTTTTTCCTCTGGCTTTGCGGGCTTTAGGAGCAGTTTTTTCTTCATCAGATTTTTCAGACTTTGAAACAGATTTTCTTCTTGTTTTCTTTTCCTTAACCTCTGATTCAGGTCCTGCAATTTCTTCAGCCTTTACAACTTTATCTTCAAGTTCCTGACAATGTTTTTCGGCCTTGAGAATTTCATAAAATTCCTTGCCTTCCATTGTTTCAACTTCAATAAGACGTTTTGCAATATAGTCTACCAGTTCTTTATGATCCTTAATAATCTTAAGAACATGGCTGTAACGTTCATTCATGATTCTTGCAATTTCATCATCAATAAACTTCTGTGTTTCTTCTGAGAATTCACGAACGAGGGTTGGTTCTCCTGAAGCACCTGCAAGAACCCCTTTACCCAAAGTCATATTCTTGAACTTGTCGCTCATACCAAAATCAACAATCATACGTTTCAGAATATCTGTTGCACGGGCAATGTCATTGGAAGCACCTGTTGAAATATCACCAAGCACAATTTCTTCTGCTGCACGTCCGCCAAGAAGTGTATCAACTTCATTCATCATGTCGCCCCGTGTCTGGAAATTCTTTTCTTCCTCTTCACGGTACTGAGTAAATCCGCCAACACCATGACTTCTTGGTACTACAGTAATTTTATTTACCGGAGGATAATCCGGTGTAAATGCACCAACCAGGGCGTGACCTGTTTCATGAACAGAAACAAGACGCATTTCCTTTTCGTTATCCTTACGGCTTTTCTTTTTAAGACCAATGCTTACCTTGTCGATTGCATCGTTGAAATCGCTCATTGAAACTTTCTTGTGTCCGTTACGAACGGCCAGAAGAGCAGCTTCGTTTACTACATTTGCAAGATCTGCACCAGCAAAACCTGTTGTTCCGTGAGCAACCGATTCAAAATCAACGTCACTGTCAAGTTTTACATTTTTTGCATGAATACGAAGAATTTCTTCACGCCCTTTTACATCAGGCTTTTCAACAGGAACATGACGGTCAAAACGACCTGGACGTAAAAGTGCCGGGTCAAGAATATCGGCGCGGTTTGTAGCAGCCAGAATAATAAGACCTTTTTCGTTATCAAAACCGTCCATTTCAACCAGCAGCTGGTTCAATGTCTGTTCGCGTTCATCATTTCCACCGCCATAACCGTTCATACGGTTTTTACCAAGGGCATCAATTTCATCAATAAACACGATACAAGGAGCTTTTTCGCGTGCCTGTTTGAAAAGGTCACGTACGCGGGAAGCACCAACACCCACAAACATTTCAACAAAGTCAGAACCTGAAATACGGAAGAATGGAACGCCTGCTTCTCCGGCTACTGCACGAGCCAGAAGAGTTTTACCTGTTCCCGGTGGTCCAACAAGGAGAACACCTTTTGGGATTTTACCGCCAATATCTGTATATTTTTTTGGTTCTTTAAGGAAGTCTACAACTTCAACCAGTTCTTCTTTTGCTTCATCAACACCAGCAACATCAGAAAAACGAGTTTTTACTTTTCCTTCTTCAATTGCCTTGGCACGGCTTCCACCTATACCAAAAAGTCCCATTCCGCCTTCTTTATTTCCGCTCATTTTACGGAAAATCACAACGTAAAGAACAATAATCAGAATAAATGGAAGAAAATTTATAAGCAGCTGCAGCCATACAGTATTCTGTTTTCCAATAAATCTGTAAGTTACACCCTTTGAATCCATAAGAACAAAAAGCTTTTCCATTAAAACTGCATTTGATCTGTAAACCGGACGATTTTTATTTGGAGATGCAAGACCTGATATTCTGTTCTTGAAACCAGTACTTGAATTGTAACTGTCATTTCCAGAAGTCTGCATTCCATAACCGATAATGTAACTGTCACCTACTTCAACTTCAACAATCGACCCGTTTTCAATAAGCGTACAGAAAAGAGAATAATCTATCTGATTCCCTTTTTCTTTTGGCGAGAAGAAAACATCTGCCAGAAGAAATGCTGCCAAAGCGGCCATGATTATAGCAAAAAACGGAAATTTGCGTTTAGGCTTTTTATCCTTGTTTTTGTCATCTTTCTCAGGCTCTACTGGTCCTGCGAATTTAAAAAAGTTGTAAGGATCCTGTTCATCCTTTCTGTTGTTGTCATCCTTGTTGTTTTCGTCAGCCATTTTATCTCCGTAAAACTGCACAAAAAGAGCAGAGTATTACTTATAAATATAATACCAAAAAAAATAAAAAGTATAAATATAGAGAAAAAAGTCTAATGTCCCTTAAGAAATAACCGAAAATTCTATCGTAAAACTATAATTTCGCACTATTTGTGCCTGATTAGGAGAAAACACATGTATAACAACGCTTACACAGCTTATCAGAGAACAAACATCAATACTGCAACAAGAGGAAGACTCATTGTTCTTCTGTATGAAGGTGCCGTAAAACAGCTTTCACAGGCTGTTGCACTTTTTGAGCCGGACGGAAAAATCCTGGCTAAGAACATCGAACAGTTCGGAAACTGTCTTCAGAAGGCCGAAGCGATTATTTCGGAACTGGAAGTTTCACTGGATATGGAAAAAGGCGGAGAAATCGCAAAAAATCTCATGGCCCTTTACCTGTATTTCAACGAAGAACTTATGCAGGCAAACATCAGTAAAGATAAAGGTAAAATCGAATCTGTACTAAAAATGCTTAAGGATCTGACAGAAAGCTGGCGCCAGATTGCTTCCACAACAGCAAACGTAACCCCTTCTTCGAACGAAAGCAGACTCAGCATTCAGGGATAAGAAAAAAAACGGGAGGATAAGAATATGGCAGAGATTTCAAAAGAAGAACTGGATGAAAGAGTTGCAACTCTTAAGCATTTCAGAAAATTGCTGGAACAGCAGAGAGCAAAATTTCAGGAATACCTGAACGTTCTTGAAAAACAGCAGACATCTATTACAAAAGAAGACACAGATGCCCTTGTTGCCCACACAGAAATTGAACAGCAGGTTGTAAAGAGCATTGCAAACCTTCAGAAGGTTATTGTTCCAATGCAGAAACTTTACGATGCAAATGTTGGCAAAGAAGATAAAGAAATCAAAGACATTCAGAACGAACTTGAAAATCTTCAGACAAAAGTTCTGGCACAGAACGAAAAGAACCGTGAACTTCTGAAAAGCCATATTATCGAACTGCGTACAAGAATCAGTTCTGCACAGAACGCAAATCCTTACCGCAACGCCGCTTCTGTCTATGCAGCCAGTGCAAGAAACTCAGGCCGCATGATAGAAGTTGAAGCTTAATTTAAGCCCATTCAGAATTAACGTCTAACCTGGTCCAGTCCGCGTTTGAACTGAGGAATGCGGGCACAGGCGGTTGTGTTCCAGTCGGAACGGTCGCCGCGGGCCAGAAAATGATATCCTACCCCGGCGATCATAGCACCGTTGTCGCCGCAAAGTTTCAGCGGCGGGAAAATACAGTTCAGATCTTTATGTTCTGCAAGAATAGAGCGAAGTCTTGAGTTTGCAGCAACGCCACCACCGGCAACAACAGTTTTTAATCCTGTATCTTCTACCGCTTTCAAAAGCTTATTTGTAAGTGTTTTTACAGCAGTTTCCTGGAAAGCGGCACACATATTTTCTACTGAATGTTCATAACCTTCATTCCAGAACATATCACACTGATGGATTACGGCAGTTTTAAGTCCTGAAAAAGAAACATCATAACGATGCTCTTTCGGGTCCAGACGAGGAATAGGGAAAGTTGCAGCTCTTGGGTCACCTTTTTTTGCCAGGTTATCGATTACCACTCCCCCAGGATATCCAAGACCATAGAACTTTGAAACTTTGTCAAAAGCTTCTCCTACAGAATCGTCAACAGTAGTTCCAAGAACTTCAATATCATCAAAATTATTTACTTTGCAGATAATGGAATGACCGCCTGAAACCAGAAGTCCAAGATACGGATACGGAATATCATTTTCAAGATGAGCCGCGTAAAGGTGACCAAGCATATGATTCACGGCTACAAAAGGCTTTCCTGTTGCCCATGCAAGAGTTTTTCCGAAAGTAAGCCCTACAAGAAGAGAGCCCATAAGGCCAGGTCTGTTTGTCGCACAAATTGCATCTACTTCTGAAAGATCCATATCTGCTTCAGCCAGAGCCTGGTTTACAACAGGAAGAATCCATTCTGCATGCTTACGGCTTGCAATTTCAGGAACAACACCTTTGTAAATCTGATGAAAAGGAATCTGTGTCGCAACAACATTGCTTATAATTTTTTTTCCGTCTTCAACAATGGCGGCAGCTGTTTCGTCACAGCTTGATTCAATACCTAAAACTTTCATATATATGCTCCATAAAAAATCTAATTCTTAAGTCCGCGGCTTTTTCCCACGGTGGTGAAGCTGTACCCTTTTGCCACAAGTTCCGGATAAACTTCGCGGATCAGAGCCGGCATATAATCGGCTGACCACACGTGGGCTATCATTATTACACATCCCGTTTTATTGGCAATATCCAGATTCTTCCGAAGTTCCTTCAAAAACTCATCCCGGGTTTTCTGGTTGTCCAGAAAGTAACCGTTTCGTTCATACCAGCCGTAACCAAGCTCGCGGCTTACATAAGGAACCTTTGTCTCAACGTTTGTGCGGGAATCCAGAAAATAAATTCCCTGCCTGTGGGCAACATCAATTACAGTTTCCATTTGTGAAATATCCGCCGTAATCAAAGATCCTTCGTGATTATTAATTCCAGAAACAGGACCTACTTCACGCAGATTTTCCAGAACAAGGTTTCTGATTTCCGCAGAACTCATATCAGGCTTTATAGCTCCTGGCCCCGGATTCACATTCAGGTTCACAGCCTGCATGGGCTGGTGAAGCATAAGTTCTCCATACCCCGAAGCACGAACCGCCTGAGCACTTGAAACAGAATCACGGAGCTTTGGAAGAACAGCAACAGTCAAAGGAATTTTCAAAGAAAGAAATTTCTGAAGATCCGAAAGATTCTGTCCTCCGTCATCAAGAAGAAGACAAAGCTGTGCATGGTTCACAGCATGAGGAAAATTAAAATCAGATTTTTTTGTTTCAGTTTTCGGGCGTCCCCCTTCAGCCTGCTGCACTTTGTTTGCAGGCTTCGGGTCGGGCTCTTGCTTCAACTCCTCGCGGCTCTTCGCCTTCGGCTCAGAAGCCTGCTGCGGTGTTTTCGCAGCGATCCCTGACGCTTCACTTTTCACTTTTTCTGCCACTTGCGGCTTTTGCTCTGTCTTCTGAGGCGAAGGAGTTTTTCCCTTACTTTTATCAGGCAAGGCATTCTGTGAAGCCTGATTTTTTGATGAAGACTTTTCTGCTTTCTTTTCGGCAGGCTTTGCCTTTGACGAATGGTCTGGCTCCGGCTGAATCTTTGCAGTTCCAGTTTCACTTACTTCTGGCCGGCGCTCTGCAATTGTAGTGGCAAGAAGAAGCACCATACAGCAGACAATAACACCACCGCAAAGAGCGATAAGACCTGTTGCAGAAACAGAGACCTTTCCTTTTTTTACAGAAGATTTTTTTGAGACAGTTTTTCGTTTTTTTGATGTTTTCTTTATTGATGTTTTTTTCTGAGCCATTTTTATTGAACTATATCCGAACTATATCCATAGACGCATTTTTCAAATGAATCTGCATTACTTCCATTCTATCATCTTCGTAATATTGTTCAAATATCCCCTGGACAATTATTTCGGTACCTTCCGGAGGATATTCATTATTCTCATGATTTCCATCTTCCCAGACAAACTCAAGTCCTTCTTTGCAACAGGCAGTTGCATCCTGAATTACCACGTTATGATAGATTCTGTTTGTTTCCGGTCTGAAAAATGGAGTATATATCCCCTGTATTTTGATAGTTTTTCCTTCATAGTATTCATAATCAATGAAAAACTGAAAAACAGTAGAATAAATCATTGTGGCAGACATTAAAGTCAAATCAATATCCGGTTTTTGTGTATTATCATTAATTTCAGAAGGCTGTTTATTCTGACCGTTTTTAGATGCCGGAGATTCAAATGTCACAACAGAAACCGGTTTTTCGCTGTAAATAATTTCTGTTTCCGGAACAAGAGAATCTTTCGCTTTGTCTGGATTCTTCCCGATGCATGATACAAATAAAGAAAGAATCAAAAAGATTCTCATAAAATTAATCAGAACAGGTATTGCTTTTTTCATTTTCTGCAAAATTTTCCCACAAAGCAGAACACAGCAAATATAAGAATATTAGCTGATACAATTGTGGCCCCAACCGGAGTTGAAGCCAGAATGGAAACAATGATTCCCGAAAATGCACAGATTACAGAAATTACTGCCGAAGCAATAACGGAGCTTTTGTAATTTGTAAACACAGCCATAGCACTTAAAGCCGGGAAAATAATCAAAGCTGAAATAAGAAGGGAACCCACAAGGTTCATTGCAAGAACAATTATGATTGCCGAAACAATGGCAACTCCCATACTGTAGGCGTCTGCATTGGTTCCCGTTGCCTTGGCAAAAGTTTCATCAAATGTAATGGCAAAAATGCGGTTGTAATAAATAATAAAAAAGAGAACTACAAGAACCGACATTACAGAACACATAATCACTTCAGACTTTTTAAGTGTCAGAATGGAAGTGGATCCGAAAAGAGTCGAACATACATCGCCCGACACATTTGCGCTTGTAGAAAAAACATTCAAAATAAGGTAACCAAGAGCCAGAGCTCCAACACTGAACATAGCAATAGAGGCATCCCCTTTTATGCGTCTGTTTTTTCCGCCGCGCAGAAGAAGCACAGCCGCAATAATCGTTACAGGCATTACAAGAAGAGTTGCATTTGAAAGCTTTAAGACTGAAGCTACAGCAATTGCACCAAATGCAACATGACTGAGCCCGTCACCTATAAATGAAAAACGCTTCAAAACCAGAGTCACTCCAAAAAGTGAAGAACAAAGTGCTATAAGAACACCAACAATAAGAGCATAGCGGACAAAAGGATATCCAAGGTAAAACATCAGATTATTCATGATCATCCTCCCCTTCATGGTGATGGTGACAGTGGTCACCGTGAAAAGTAATGTATTCTTCTACTGGAAGAAAATGACAGTGCTCGCTTCCAACAGTAAGAATATGGCTTGCGTATTTTACCGCTTCATCAACATCGTGAGAAATCATAATTACAGTAACACCTTCTTTGTTCAGTTTTTCAATCAGGTGATACATTTCGCTCATGGCCTTAGGGTCCAGCCCTGTAACAGGTTCGTCAAGGAGAATAAGGCGGGAGGCGGCACAAAGAGCACGGGCAAGAAGGACGCGCTGCTGCTGGCCGCCGGAAAGAGTTCTGTAACACTTATTTTTCAAATGAGAGATTTCCATTTTTTCAAGGGCGATTTCAGCAAGTTCCTTTTCTTTTTTTGAATAAAAAGGCCTCAGATGAATTTTATTCAGAGTTCCAGAAAGTACAATTTCCCAGACCGAAGCCGGAAAATCTTTCTGAACTTCACTTTGCTGCGGAAGGTAACCTATCTGACGGGAAGTAAGCCCGTCACCAAAAATCACCTGCCCAGAAACAGGTTTTTCAAGCCCCAGAAGAGTTTTTATTAAAGTTGATTTTCCGCTTCCGTTACTTCCCACAATACAAAGATAATCCCCTGCTTCAATTTCAAAAGAAACTGGTGAAGTAACGGCATTTCCGTTATACCCTGCAACAAGCTTTTCACACTTAATTAGAGCCACGAAGCACCTCCAGATTTTCTTCCATCAATCCGATATAGGTTGCACCATTTTTTATATCATTCATGGTTATACTCTGAAGCGAGTTCAGTACTTTTATCTTTGTTTCAGTTCCTGCAGTTTTAATTATCTGCTCTGCCATTTTTAAACTTGAGTTTTCAAGAACATAAACTGTCTGAAGATTATTTTCCTTCACCTTGTCTGCAAGTCCTATTACAGTACGGAAGCTTGCTTCAGTTTCTGCACTGCAGCCGGGGAATGCAGCATAAGTTGTAAGATTATAATCATGAGCAAAATAAAGGAATGGAAAACGGTCTGCAAAAAGAAGAACAGATTCATTTCCCAAAACAGATTTGAATTCATTATCCAGTTTCAAAAGTTCTTCTGTGTAAGCCCCATAGTTTTCAGTATAAAGTTCTGCGTGCTCTTCATCTGATGTTGAAAAAATAAAAGCCATAAAAGCAGTACATTCACCGGCCTTTTTCAAAGAAAGCCAGATATGTTCATCATAAGCCGGTTCTTCGTCTTCTTCTTCCACTTCTCCAAGTATTCCTTCGGAACTTTCAAACATAAGTTCCTGACCAAGACAGTCAATCAGCGAAAGAGAAATCTGATTCTGATTTTTTCTTTCAGAAAGGGCATCTTTTATCCATTCTTCAGATTCACCCCCAACGTAAATAAGAAAATCGGCTGATGAAATTCTTGCCATATCAGAAATACTTGGCTGGAAACTGTGCATATCAGTTCCTTTTGTGTTTAAAAGCTGAAGTTCAAAAAAATCGGAACCTTTAAGAATATTCCGAGCCCAGTCATAAATTGGAAAAGTTGAACAAAGCACAACAGGCTTCTTACTTCCTCCATTTTTTTTACTGCAGCCTGAAAAAGCAAAAACCAGAAACGCTGCCACAATTACTGTAAATATCTTTCTATTCTTATTCATAAAATCCATCAAACAAAACCCATCCTATTTTTTACGGCAGTTTTCACAAAGGCCTTTCAGAACCGACTGTCTGCAATCCAGAAAAAATCCGTGATCCTTCATAAGATGTTCCTGCATCTCATCCATAAAATCACATTCCATATGTAAAAGTTTTCCGCACTCAGAACACTGAAGGTGAATATGATGTTCACAGTCAGAATCTTCAGACACAACCTGAAACTGTGCAGCATCTTCATTATCGCTTTTACGTTTAATAAGAATGCCCTTTTCAACAAGGCGGTCAATATTACGGTAAACTGTTGTAACGTTTACTGTACTGTCACATTTTTTCAGATATTCCGAAATTTCTGCAGCAGTAAAAGTTACATCATGATGTTTAAGAATAAACTCGTTTATGAGGTCTTTTGTTTTTGTTTTGTAATTCTTCTGTTCCATAAAATAAAATGAAAAATAAAAAAATGCAAATAACTTGCAAAAGCAAATCATTTGCATTTTATGAAACAGTTATGAAAATGTCAAGAAACTGGATTATTCAAACCAGAGCTTTCTGAGCTGAGGATTTCCTTCTCCCTTGAACGAAATATAAAGGGCATGAACTCCGTCAGGAATTGCAACCTCTGTACTTCCCTTTACCCAGAAATTTGTATAACCCACCTTTACTTGGCCCCACACTTTTCCCTGCGGCTCAGTACGGATTTCAAAAACACCATTGGCATAAGCGCGGGTTTCAAGTGTGATTTTCTTTACGCCTTTGAAATCAAAATATTTAAAACCGACAGTTGAACCTTCATAAAGGCGTGTAATGTAAGAAAGGTCTTCTTCGCCGTCTGTACATTCCTGCATGATTTTTGGAAAACCTTCTGCCACATAGGCCTGAGGCTTATTTGTCCAGATATTGCAGGCAATGTAAGCGGGGTATTCACCTTCCGCTTTAAGTGGACCGCCGTTGAGCCCGCATGAAGTAATTTCCACCTGTGGGATTTTTCCGTCTTCTGTAAATGCAATTTTTTCAGCACAACCCTGACGTGAATACCAGTCGCCGTTTGTATGACGGTGATAGAAAATGTACCAGCCAGAAGCATCACCCCCTCCGCTTTCGGCGCACGGAATCTCTACGATGCTTCCGTGATTGTTTGCACCGTAACAGGCAGGAACATGGGCGGCTTTGTAAGTGTCAATTCCAAGATCACAGTTTGAAACAATTACGCCACCGTACTTAAAGTCTCCCCGGGGATTTTTACTTGTTGCGTAGCAAAGTTCGTGCATAACTTCAGATGAATAAATGAAGTAATATGTGTCGCCTCGTTTACGTATTGAACTTGCTTCAAAGAAGGCATGACCTTCGAATCCGCTTCCTTCACAATATTCAACTCCCGGAACAACAAGAACAGGCTCTTCGATAATAGTAAGCATATCCTTGTCCAGTGTTACACACCAGGAACCGTGGCGGCTTTTATCTCCGCGTCCGCAGAAACCTGTGTAAAGGAAAGTCTTGTCACCTTCTGTAAGAACGCCCGGGTCAAACTGAGGTTCGTCCCCTGCCCGCTCTCCAAGTCTTGTTCCGTCTGCATAATGAACATAACCGTAAAACTTGAACGGACCTTGAGGAACATCACTTACGGCAACAGAAACAAGTGAATATTTATCAAGACAATAATAAAGGTAATACTTTCCGTCAGGACCTACTGTAACGTCAGGTGCATAAAGAACAGCAAGTCCGTCCTTGTTTACAGGATCATCAGTTCTTTTATAAGAAACGCCTTCGTATCTCCAGTTACCAAGATCATCAACCGGAGCACTCCAGCACACGTAATCATTCAGACAGAATACAGGACTGCCGTAATGATCATGACTGCCATAAACATAAACGCGTCCGTTAAAAACATAAGGTTCTCCGTCGGGAATATATTCATAAGACGGAAGATAAGGATTAAAAGCCTGCTTTTTCATTTGATTCTCCTGTTTTGCCTCATTATAGCCCATAAATATTAAAACTATAATGAGTAATTTTCTGTAGATTAATTCAAAGGAGGTTTTGATTATTTATATGTAGGATTAAATCAAATAGATTTGTTTATTCAAGTTTAA
>JAHBAD010000061.1 GCA_018385395.1 Treponema sp. | reverse complement strand
ATCTTTGCAGCTAATATAAAACGAATTATTACAATTCTTGATGAAAAATAAGGAAATGAAAGACAAATAATTTGCTCTTTAAAAGAGCAAAAGCCAGATTTTTGAGATTTTTTTCTCAAAAATCTGGCTTTTTTTTTCAGACCTTTAAAATTTGAGACCTTTTTCAGTGGGCTCTCAGAAACATAATCTGACTCAACAGGATATTTACTACTACGATCTCCATTTTCAAATTCGCAAATATCCTCTAACTTACACCAGCACCAATTCTCTGGAATTTCAAACGGGATTTCATCTTCATCAATTTCAGTTGCAACAATTGGAGCTGGCTTCTTTGCCTTAGGATTCTTTTTTAATGCATCTTCCCATTCTACAAGGAGTTTTTTGTTGCGTTCTTCAATAATTCTGTCTAAAAGCTGTCTACCGTTTTCAGTTGTTTCTTCTACATTACTAATCAACTGACCTGTAATTGCGGCCTGGAGGATGGCTTTTCTTAAACTTGTATCTTTTTTTATATTTTTTACGGCCATTATATTTTCCTGTTCAAAATGCTGATAATTATCTGGCGGAACATTTCCATATCTTCAGCTTTGCTTTCTGCAATAAATAGTGTGATTGCAAAAAGAGTGTTATCATCTATACGTTTTTTGCCATTTACATAAAGCATGTCATTTTTTTGCATAAAATATAAAAAACAGCTGGCGGCAATTCGTTTGTTTCCGTCATGAAAACAATGGTCTTTTGTTATTGAATATAAAAGCATGGCTGCCTTTTCTTCCAGTGTTGGATACAGCTCTTTACCTCCAAAAGTCTGGTAGATGTTGTTTACTGCACCTGAAAAGCCGTCATCTTTGGGAACTGCAAATACATCACTTTCAAAAGCTGGCTTCATTGCGTTTATAACTTCTAAGAATTCCTGTTCGGTTATACGCTTAGCCGGAGATTCTGTTTTTCCTTTCTTATCAAGATTTCCATGGTCAAAATCGTCAAGGAGTATAAGGCCGTTTGAAAAATCTGTAAGGAAATTAACTGCTTTTTTTACATCATCCAGATTTTCAATTTTTTCGGAATTAAGACTTTCTGCAAGTGATGCTGTCATTGCCTGAAGGGCAAGAAGTTTTTGGTGCTCCTGTTCAAGGCGCTTTTGATTTATAGCATAACCTTCAACAAGATATTGCTTAAGAATGTTTGTTGCCCATTTTCTGAATTGAGTTGCAGTTGCAGATTTTACTCTGTACCCAAGGGAAATAATTAAATCCAGATTGTAGAATGGCATTTCGCGGGATACCTGTCTTTTTCCTTCAGTTTGAACCTGTCGGAATTTCCGACAAGTTGAACTTTCTTCTAGTTCGCCCTCTTCGTAAATATGCTTTATATGTTCTACAACATTTGTTCTTGAAGTATCAAACAGTTCTGCCATTTGCTGTTGAGTAAGCCAGACTGTTTCCTGTTCAAGTTTTACAGAAATCTCTGTTGTTCCATCAGGAGTTTTATATATTTCAATATTTTCCATTCAACATCCTCTTGTTTTATAATTCTTTCTACAATTCAATTCCAAGAATTTCAGAGATTTTTGAAAGTGTTGCATTGATTTTTTCATCAGCAGCTTCACTGTGTTTTTTGTAATTGAGAATTGTATCTTTCACGCTCAGGATTTCTTCTTCCTCTTTTGGATATTTACAAAGGTCCAGATTATAGCCGTTCGCAGCAATTTCTGATTTTTTGAAACAGCGGGATTTTTCATTTCCTTCTTCTGCAATTTCTTCGCGGTTATTCCACCAGAATTTCACAATTTCCATATGTTCATCTGTAATTGGCTTTGTCTTTGAAAAATGTTTTAAATCTTCCGGCATATCCATACGGTAAACCCACAGATCTTCTGTTGGCATTCTGTTATCAAAGAAAAGAATGTTTGTTGTAATGCTTGTATATGGAGCAAATACACTGGATGGTAAACGGATGATTGTATGAAGGTTCATTTGTTCCAGAAGAACTTTTTTTTACTTCTACACTGGCATTGTCGTTTCCAAAAAGGAATCCATCTGGAATGATTACACCGGCACGACCATTCTGTTTAAGCCGTTTTGTAATGTATGCAATAAAGAGAACTGCTGTTTCACTTGTCTTAAACTGAAAAGGGAAGTTTGTAAGTTCTGCTGCGGTTGTTACTCCTCCATAAGGTGGATTCATGGCAATAACATCAACTTTTTCTTTTTCATCAAAATCATTTATAGGTTTACAGAATGCACTTCCGTATTCAATCTGAGGAGTATCAATTCCATGTACCAGAAGATTTGTATTACACAAAAGATATGGGAATGGTTTGTACTCAAAACCATAAATTGAACTGTTGATTTTCTTTACGTCTTCGTTAGAAACATTTTTCTGTTCATGGAAGAAATCGATTGCAGCAGTAAGGAAGCCACCAGTACCACATGCAAAATCGCCAAAGGTTTCACCAACTTTTGGATTAAGCATTTCAACAATAAATTTGGTTACTGCACGTGGAGTATAGAATTCACCGGCACTACCAGCACTCTGCAAAAGCTTGAGCATTTCTTCGTAAATCTGCCCAAAAAGATTTCTCTGTTTTGCATCGTGATAATTCAGTTCATTTACAACATCAATAAGTTCACGAAGATTTGTTCCGTCCTTCATGTACTGGTTCAAATCTGAAAATACTTTACGGATAATCCTCTGGCGTGGCTCAAGACCTTCTACATTTACTTTTTTACAATATTTGAAAAGTTCATCTACAAGAGAAAGAAGTTCATCTCCTGTAAGAGTTTTTCCATTTTCATCAGGCATAGCCCAGTTACGCCACTTAAATTTTTCTTCTGTAAAAACGGAATTGAATTCACGGCCATCATTATCGGCCTCATCTTCCCATTCTTCTTCAAGGGCATCATATATACGAAGGAATACAAGAGAAATAAGTTCTTCCAGGCGTTGAACATCGCTGGAAATTCCCTGATCCTTTCTCATAATATTGCGGGCTGTTTTCCATGAAAATGACATTTATAGTTCCTTTTCTTTTTTAATTATGGTGGTTTCGACAAGCTCAACCACGTCGATTATGTTATGCGGCGTAGAGAATTTCTTCTATGTCGCGGATTACTTTCTTGAATTGGTCTTTACCACCGAAAAGACTCTTAATAAAAACGGGTGTTCCCAAGTCCTGAAGTTCATGAGCTTTGAGAGCTTCGTTTTCTTCAAAGGCAAGAATTCCCTGATCTGCATAAGTCTGCATCAAAACTTCCAGAACTCGTTTTGCATCACCCTGAAACTTTTCAAGAAAATTCTTTTCCTTAATGCGTTTAGCTCTTTCACTTCTATATAACATAGGTTCATTAAAAGCAATGTTTACGATAATATCAAAAATATCTCGACTCTGGAATTTTTCAGGATAATGATTTCTAAGTTCATCCAGACTGACTCCAGCTTTTGCCATCTGATCTACGATAATCTGTTTTCGTTCTGCCTGATTCCATTGTGTAAGGAAATCATCAAGGCTTGAATATAAAGTAGTGAGCTGTTCTTTTGAATATTCAATATATGAAACGGTCATTGGTTTACCGTGTTCATCAAGAACCATTTTTGTTTCACTGTCGATATAGATTTCATGGCCATCACCAGTAATAATTGGTTTTGGTTCCGGCTTTGGAGGTTTCTTTCGTTTTGGTCTGTCTTTTCCTCCAGGACCTAAAGGAGGAAGAGGATCACCGTCAAAGCTAGGGTCAAAGAAAAGTTCACTGGCATTGCGAAAATCAAGGATATCAAAAAAGTATTTCTTTTCTTCAACAATACGAGTTCCACGTCCAATAATCTGTTTGAACTCAGTCATACTTGTAATGTTACGATACAGAACAATAAGGCCTACAGCTTTTGTATCAACCCCAGTAGAGAGAAGCTGACTTGTTGTAACGACAGTTGGAGTTGGCACATTCTTGGAAATAAAATCGCTGATATGTTTTTTACCTTCACTGTCACTGGCAGTAATACGCATAATATATTCGTTACGGTTTTCTGCCTGGCGCTGTTCATTATAAGAAATAAGGGCAGTTCGCATTTGTGCTGCATCAATTTCTTCATCACAGAAAACAATTGTTTTTGTCATTGGGCCGATATTTTCCAGAAACTTAGTAATGCGTTCTGCAGCAACTAGGTAATGCTTTTTAATACCGAGCTTCAGAGCAAGATCTTTCTTTTCTATTGTCTGACCCACTGTTAGTTTTCCGCCAGATTGAGCCGCATCTTGTTCACTGATATCCATACCGCCATCAACATTGATATGAACTTTTGTTACACGATATGGAGCAAGGAATCCATCTTCGATTCCCTGTTTAAGTGAATATGTATAAAGAGGTTTCCCAAAATAACTGATGTTTGAATTGTCACTGTCAGCATCATCACGTGGAGTTGCAGTCATACCAATCTGAACAGCACCACTAAAGTAATCAAGAATTTTACGCCATTCAGAGTTTTTCTTTGCTGAACCGCGGTGACATTCATCTATCATAATAATGTCAAAATAATTTGGATTGAACTGTTCATAAGGCTGTGGAGCACCAGGAGTAAGGTTATATTCAACCAGCTGCTGATAAAGACTCATGAAGATTTCATAACTTGTACTTGCAGTTCGGTTTTCAATTTTAATCATCTTGTTACCGAAAGGTTTGAAATCCTGATCCATAGTCTGATCTATCAAAACATTTCGGTCTGCAAGATAAAGAATACGCATATTGTTACCAACAACACTTTGCATAAGACGATGTAAAATCTGGAAAGCTGTATAAGTTTTTCCGGTACCTGTGGCCATAACAAACATCATCCGTTTTACGCCACGGGCATAAGCTTCTACAACTAAATCTATTACTACACGTTGATAATAACGAGGTTCTTTTCCGTTTACATCGTGATAATAATCTTTACTGATAATTTCAATTTGTTCAGGAGTATATTTCTTGAGTTGAACGAATTTCTGCCAGAGTTCTGCCTGAGTTGGAAATTCTTCCATGGAGAATTCTTCTTCATGACCACTTAAGAGGCTTGTGAATACAAAAGACTTTCCATTGCTGGATGCTGCAAAAGGAGCATTAAGAAGATTACAATAATTGATTGCCTGTTGGATGCCAGTACCTTCAATCTGATTGGCACGTTTTGCTTCTACGACACAAAGAGGCTGGTTATTTGGAGCATATAAAAGATAATCGGCAAAAAGGGCTTCGCTACGGTATGATTCACCCTCTTCATCAATCTGGACACGACCATCTGTAATTTTATACTCATAACGCATATTAAGCTTAAGCTTCCAGCCTTTAGCTTTGAATGCGTCTGTTATAAATTCACGAGTTTCTGTTTCGTTAAAGTCGTCGTCTAAAGAAGTCATAAAAATAGATAATCCTATGTTATAT
>JAHBAD010000153.1 GCA_018385395.1 Treponema sp. | reverse complement strand
CATAAAAATTGTAAAAAAATACCGCATTTCATAAGAAATGCGGTATTTTTTTAATTTAAAACTTTAACGTTTATTTTATTACAATATTTACAATCTTGTCTTTGATTGCAATTACTTTTACAACTTCGTGGCCGTCTGTGAACTTCTTTATATTTGGACGGTCAAGAGCTGTTGCTTTAAGAACATCTTCTGCTGTTCCAGGTTCTGTTTCAAAGTTATCACGAACTTTTCCGTTTACCTGAACGATGATCTTTTTCTTGTCGTCTTTTGCAAAGTCGTCAGAGATTTCAGGCCATTTTTCGTAAGCGATTGTTTTTGTGTTTCCAAGCTTTTCCCAGAGTTCTTCACCCATGTGAGGAGCGTAAACAGAAATCATTTTTACGAAATCTGACCACATTGCCTTTGGCAGGCTTTCCATTTTTGAAGCTTCGTTGATGAAGATCATCATCTGTGAAATGGCAGTGTTGAAGTTCAGTGTGTCTGTGTCTGATGTAACTTTCTTAACAGTCTGAGCGAATGTTTTACGAAGGGAAACAAGCTTTTCGTCATCAAGTTTTCCTGTAATGTCGATGTCGTTCATTGGTTTTTCACCAACAGCCCAAACTTTTTCAAGGAATCGGTTGATACCGATGATTCCCTGTGTGTTCCATGGCTTACTCATTGTAAGAGGTCCCATGAACATTTCATACATGCGCACAGAGTCTGCACCGTACTGATTGATCATGTCATCAGGGTTGATAACGTTCTTAAGAGATTTAGACATTTTTGCGATGATCTGTTCAACTTCTTCGCCTGTTGCAGTTTCTACGAATTTTCTGTCTTTTTCCGAAACTTCATCAGTTGGAACCAGAGTCTTGTTTTTTCTCTGGAAAGCGAATGAAGTGATGAGTCCCTGGTTGATAAGGCGCTGGAATGGTTCTTTTGTAGAAACAACTCCGCAGTCGTAAAGAACTTTGTGCCAGAAGCGAGAGTAGAGCAGGTGAAGAACTGCGTGTTCAGCGCCCCCTACGTAAAGGTCTACAGGCATCCAGTATTTTTCTGCCTTTTCTGAACAGAATTTTTCGTTGTTTTTTGGATCCAGGTAGCGCAGGTAGTACCAGCAGCTTCCGCCCCACTGAGGCATTGTGTTAGTTTCGCGTTTTGCTTTTCCGCCACACTGTGGACATGTGCAGTTTACCCAATCTTCAATGGCTGCCAGTGGAGATTCACCTGTTCCTGTCGGCTGGTAAGATTTTACGTTTGGAAGTTCAACCGGGAGCTGGTCTTCAGGAACTGGAACTGTTCCACATTTTTCACAGTGTACGAGAGGGATTGGTTCACCCCAGTAGCGCTGGCGGCTGAAAATCCAGTCGCGGAGTTTATAGTTTACTGTTGCATGACCGATTTTCTTTTCTTCAAGGAATTGGATCATTTTTTCGATAGCGTCTTTTTTGTTCAGTCCGTCAATAAAACCAGAGTTTACGTGGATTCCGTCCTGAGTCCAGGCCTGTGTCTGTACATCAACTTCAGATTTCAGAACTTCGATGATTGGCAGATTGAATTTCTTTGCGAATTCCCAGTCGCGGTCATCGTGGGCTGGAACGGCCATAATGGCACCTGTTCCGTAAGAAATGAGAACATAGTCTGCAATCCAGATTGGAATGAGTTTTCCGTTTACAGGGTTGATTGCATAGCTTCCAGAGAATACACCGGTCTTGTCTTTGTTCAGGTCTGTACGCTGAAGGTCAGATTTTTTAGCGGCGGCATCAAGGTATGCTGCAACTGCGTCTTTCTGTTCTGGAGTTGTGATTTTTGCTACCAGAGGATGTTCCGGAGCTACAACCATGTATGTTGCACCAAAGAGAGTGTCACAGCGTGTTGTGTAAACTGTAAGTTTTTCGCCGCTTCCGCTTCCGTCGGCTTTTGCAACTTCAAAATCAACTTCTGCACCGAAAGATTTTCCGATCCAGTTTTTCTGCATGAGTTTTACGCTTTCAGGCCAGTCCAGTGAGTCTAAGTCTTCAAGAAGACGTTCTGCGTATTCTGTGATTTTCAGAATCCACTGGCGGATTGTTTTGTGTGTTACGATTGCACCACAGCGTTCACATTTTCCTTCTTTTACTTCTTCATTTGCAAGACCTGTGAGACATGAAGGACACCAGTTGATTGGAGTTTCTGCTTCGTAAGCCAGTCCCTTTTTATAGAGCTGGAGGAAAATCCACTGAGTCCATTTGTAGTATTCCGGTTCACATGTAGAAATGCAGCGGTCCCAGTCGTAGCTGAAACCAAGAGCTTTAATCTGACGTGTGAAGTTTTCGATATTCTGGTTTGTTGTGATTGATGGGTGTGTTCCAGTCTTTATGGCATAGTTTTCTGCTGGAAGACCGAAAGCATCGTATCCCATTGGGTGGAGAACATTGTAGCCTTTCATGCGAAGGAAACGGCAGTAAATATCTGTTGCTGTGTATCCTTCAGGATGACCTACGTGAAGTCCTGCCCCAGAAGGGTAAGGGAACATATCAAGGACGTAGCGTCGTTTTTCTGCCGGAAAAGATTCATCTTCAGTTACGCGGAATGTTTTGTTGTCCGCCCAGTATTTCTGCCATTTAGGTTCAATGTTTTTAAAATCGTAAGACATGAGAGACTCCGAAAAATTATTATAATAATGTTTTCAATTATACTGATTTTATAAAAAGTCCTCAATTATATAGATAAAAGC
>JAHBAD010000011.1 GCA_018385395.1 Treponema sp. | reverse complement strand
ATTAAAAGAAATTACATTATCTGATACATTAAAGGAAACTGTATCTGTTTCAAGTGTAAATTTTCCTTTACCGGATTTAGCTTTAATTGAAATCGTATTTGTTATACTATGCTGATTCCAGTAATCATCCTTAAGATATTTTACATAAACTGTATATTCTTTATCTTTTTCGGTATATGGGAAGCCCCAGGTTGTTGCAACTACTTCAGGATTACTTGAAACATCAGCAACTTTTACATCATTTACATAAATCTGACGAACATTAGCCCCAGTTTTATTCTCTTCACTATACAAAGACGGTGGATTCAAAATTCTAATCTGAATTCCTTCATAATCTTCTTTGTATCCTTTCATGCCAGGTTCAAGTTCGTAGATAGACAGTTTATCAATATTTTCTGGATAACTCCATTTTGCATAAACTTTTTCAGGGATTTCATTTTCTACAAAATCATTTCCATCCTTTGTCTTAGTCCAGCCTTCAAAAAAAGCACCTTCTTTTTTAGGCACTGGCAAAGCATCAGCTAATGTAACACCTTCCAGACTATGACGTGGGAATGTTTCTAAATCAAGTTTTAATGAAACAGGTTCGGTCTGTTCTATGCCAGTTTCAGGACTAGATCCACCGTTGAAATCAATTTCCAAATCAATTCCACGATCCAGTGCAATCCAGGTTTTAAAGTTTGTTCTTACCTGGTCATAAATATTTGGTTCTCTGTTCAGGTAATGTTTTATTTTTTTCCATCCGCCTTGATCACCCCAATACAAACTATTTAATGGCCTGTCATTATCAAGATCTTTACTGTAAGTAAGTGGCTTTCCGTCAGTATCATTAGCCCTTACCATATTCTTCCATTTTGTAACCTTTGCCCCAGACTTCGCCATACTCCAGGCTGAATCTTCTGCAGTTACTTCAAGAAGCTTCTGACGGTATAATTCGCGATATTCAGGAACTTCAAGAAGACGGTCCATAAGAGGTCTATCGTTACGGCTGCCTGAATTATGATTCCATCCCCAATCCAATGGATTATTATATACGCCGTCACCATTAATTGACTGACCAAGAGTATTATCATAATCAAAAGGAATCAAGAAACATTTTCTGGTTCCGCCTGATGCATTATCAAAATACAAATAGAAGTTATTTGCGTTTCCCCAATAATCATCATCCATTCCTACAGCTACGTTTACTGCATAAGTTGTAAGGAACAGATCCATATCAAACCATTTTTCATAAAACTGTTTTCGAGCTTCAATTCCTGAATCATCAACAGAGAGATTTCTTAATGCTTCAAGTTCTTCAGCAAAAGCAACAAGTCTTCCCTTAGCTGCATTCAAATCTTTCTTGTTTGTTTTAAGATCGTAACCATATCGGTTATCTTTAACACTCCAGGTTGATTCAACTTTTGTTTCTCCAGGTTTTATTTCAAAATCACCAGATGTAATACAAACTTCTTCAACGCCTGCACGACTAATTACATTTGAGGGAGTCAGATCTCCAGAACATTTCCAAAGATCTCCGTCGGCGTTTGCCCAATGAAGGAATGTATGTTCTGCAGAAGTATCAGCTTCATCGCGTGCTTTAAGGAACTGATTATTTATTTCCTCAAACATTTCATAAACACCAAAATCAACAGGAGTTACGGTTTCATCTTCTTCAATCATATAGATTGTTACTTTTGTATGACTTGCTCTTGTTGCACAAAAAACATCATATTCATGGAAAAGATCATAACAAAGAATTTCACGGGCATAAGCTCCATCCATTCGTTTAAGGGCAACCCCTTTCATACAGCCTGCAAGTTTCTGTTTTACATCGTATGGTTCAAAATCAATTTTGAAATGTGACTGGCGATAATCATCATCCGAACAGTTTGCAGCATATGAATAATAATCAGGATTCCAATCTGCATTTGGCATTTTATGACCAGTTTCATCTGTAGCGTGGTCTTTACCTTGCGGACGGAAACGGCTTGTATTACCGCGAAGACGCATACCACAATCTTTAAGATCCCACTGCATTCCGTCTTTTTTATAAGTAAACCGTTCTACAGCAACAGTGTTTTCGTTTTTATAAAAGTAATCATAATAAGCAAGCATTTTATTCCATTCGCTTCGCTTAATGTAGATTTCTGACTCACCAACAGAATCAGTATTGAAAATATACTGAAGGCTCTTTTTTCTTTTTCCATCTCCAATAGTCGGATTATATGCCTCAGTCAATGGAATATATTTTCCATCTGTTCCTACGGCTGGATTACCGGAATTGTTACCGCTAGTTCCTCCCTGACTTCCGGAATTGTTATCTTTGCTTCCGTTATCATTACCTCCGGCTGATGGAGGCTCAGAAGTTTTTTCGCCTGAATTCACAGGAGGAGTTACCGCTGGTTTACAACCTGCAAAAAGCAGGAGTACAGCGCCTAGAACAAGTAATAACTTTTTGATTTTCATAAAAGTCCTCGTTTTGTATTTTTATGCTCTCTCTACTTATACTTATAATTTTTCAATAAAAAAAGGAGAATTCAAAATGAATTCTCCTTTAACCAATTTTAGACTCGAGCTCGATTAATCTTTCTTAGTTTCCAGTAAAGCTTTCATTCTGGCATTTTCTTCCAGAATCCGTGCGATTTCAGCATCCTTTTCCTGAATTATCTTCTCATCTTCGGCTTTCTGGGCGGCCATGCCTTCCATATAACCTTCATCATGATAAACTTTCTTTGCTTCTTCTTCATCGTATTCTGTTAAACTCATGCTCTTTATCCTTGCCCTGTATTTCTCAAAATAACCATTCAAAAAGTTCCGGCTCACTGCTTCATCAAGGGCATTTTCCACTGCAGTATTCAAATCTTCTCCCGAAAGAAGATTCCCTCTAACCATACTAACATACTCTGAATAATCTTTTAAGGCTTTGCAGCTTTCCATAAGCTTTTCATTTTTTCCTTTGTTTATATTCAGCATGGTACAAGTCCATTCGTAAATTTCATCCTCATTTTTCACAGGGATTTCAAAAGAATCTGAAAGCTTCAGAATCTGTTTTTCGCCAATATCCTGCGGTCCATTATAAAAAACCACATAGTTTGGCGTAGCGATATTCAGTCTCGAAGTTGAATAAAGTTTCTTGTCATGGTATTTCAACCGCAATAAATCTGCATAATATAGAAAACCGCGCAAAGGCAGATTCGGTGAATAAGAAGACTGATGTTCGTAAAGCGACATCTGACTGTTCAATAAAAATGAAATATCATTTTTCATTTTTGTGTAGATTACGTCATCCAGCGTGGTAACTTCCAGATCTTCCACGTTAGTGTAGTGTGAATTGTTTACTGCATTATAAAGGGAAAGCAGCCATTCTCTGTGTTCCGGGTCATCAAAAATAGCCCTGAATAAACGATCCTTGTATTTTTCTGAAGGATTAACATTCTGTGTGGAAGTCATAAAAAATCTCCTATATATAAAATTTTCTCACTATATATATGGAGTGTTTTCGAACAAAACAGGAAAGACGAGAAGAAAAATGTTTAAAAAAGATGGGCGCTGCCTGCGCTAGCGCGCAGGCCGGGCTGCTGCGGGTTCCGGCTTTCGCCTCCAGCCTCCTCGGGGACTGTGTCTTCCGACACAGTCCCCTCCGGTGGCCGCCTTCGCCGCCCTCCGCATCCCTAACGCAAAAAAAGCACCTGACGCCTAAATCAAAGTTTTGCGCCAGGTGCCTTATATTTACGGAAAACCAGCAATTCTATTTATTTTCAAGCAGAGCTTTCATTCTGGCATTTTCTTCCAGAATCCGTGCAATTTCTGAAGCTTGCTCCTGTAATTTAAATTCCTTTTCCTGAATTATCTTCTCATCTTCGGCTTTCTGAGCTGCCATGCCGGCTGCAACGCCGTCTTTATACCAGTATTTTTCTCTTACAGCCATATCCTGTTCGTATGTCATGAATCTTTCCCTCCACTCTCGTTTGTAGCGGTTATGGGTTACCATAGAATTTATCTTTTCAGTAAGGGGTGATTCTACAGTTCCATTCTGAAAATATTTTAACACATTTTTAATTTCATGGTCACCAACTTTTTCCCAGGCTCCGAAGTTAAAAAACACAGTGTGACTTTTATCTCCAAGCTTTACTCTAGAATCTTCAAGGCAAGTTCTGTCAAAAGAATAAACTGGCAGACCTTTTCCAAACACATCAAACGGGCAGATAAAAATAACGAAGCTTTCTTTGAGCATATCATAGCTCTGCCCTTTGTCCAGAGCGTCTGCATCCAGAAGTGAATGATAAAACCTTGCTCGAAGCGGAAGTTCCTGTGTGTCCGTCATCTGCATTTCAAGATCAAATTCCCGGTCCGAATCTTTTACGTGCACATCAAGCCGTATTCCTTTTCCAAGAATATCATTCCCGATTGTATCTTCTGACTTTACGTAAGTCAGACGGTCAATTTTTATATGCAGCATGGTCTCAAGAAATTCTCTGCAGATTTCTTCATCCTGCATAACAGTACAAAACATCATGTTGTTTGTGATTGTGATTTTTTCCCAATCAATAAGGTGACTTTCTATCATAGTGAGCTCCTGTATTTATGTTTTGAGGATTTCCTCACTATATATATGGATTTTTTTTTCACAAAACAGGAAAGGCAAAATAGAAAAATTTAAAAAAAAGACCGTCGTAAAAGACGGTCTTCTAAGGTCAGTTATAAACTAAATCTTTCTTTTATTCTTTGTGAGGGCAGACACTAGTAATGTGTGGATTTGGTCCTTCATACCAGTAAAGGAATCCAGCCATGTCGATAACATCGCCAACTTTAAGAGCCTTTACATTTTTATAAACATCAGTTGTGTTGTCACAAAGGTAAGATTCAACTGTGAATGTGTATGATTTTCCATCTTTTGAAACTTTGAAGTACAAATCATCACCATCCTGTCCGGCACCATTCCATTTGTACAAGTAAGCAGCTCCATTTTCATTTGAAGCTTCAACTGTCATTCCTGTGAAAGCAACATACTTATTCTGTTTTGTAACCAGTTCGTCTGTTCCAAGAAGAGCAGTTACATCGTCTGCAACAGCAATGTATTTCTTTGATTTCAGGATTTCAAATTTAGCATCAACAATTTCAACTTCGCCAGACCATTCTGCTTTGAATCCTGTTACTTTGATTTTTGTACCAGGAATCAGTTTGTTATATTCATCCTGTGTACATGGCATATTGTAAAGGAAGTATGCGCCTTCTTTATCCTGAGTATAGAAAGTTCCTTTATTATCCCACCAAGACTGTTTTGCCTGAACATATGTTTCAACAACAACTTCAGAATCAAGTGGAGCGGCTACATATTCATCATATGTCATTACTCCTTTTCCTTTTTTTTCAGCCTTTGGCTTTGCAGCTGCAACCGAAAGAACTGTAAGTGCTATCAGAGCAACAGATAATAATCTTTTCATTATTTTCCTCCAGAAAAGTAATACTATCCCTCATAATACCAATATACGTATTTTGTTACAACATTCTCTGTTCCCTCTACATTCCCCCAGGTATAAAAGTTTTCGAAAACTTTGCCTTGTGCGGGTCTTATTATTCTCTCTTCAAAAAATAACAGATTATAACACACCAGACCAGAAACAGAATTCCTAGCAGATTACGTGAGGTTTCCGGAAGTGGTCCCAGATCTTTTTTACTTTCGCCTGCGACCAGCTGTCCTTCTTTCACCTTGATTTCATTCAGGCGGAACAAAGCCGTAACATCATCAAAGTTTTTCTTTGTAAATGCAGAATCGATTTTCTGATTTCGTCTTGCCGCCTTGCACACATTTTCAACAAGCTGGCTGGCAGCATTTCTTAAAGAAGCAGAACCGTTGAATACCGGAGTTGTAAAAGTCATTTCCGGATTTTCTAAAATCAGACGTGCCGCTTCAATTTTTACTTTGTAATACATATTATTGTCTTCACCGGCGCGGGAAATATAGTCCTCATATTCAGGACTCTTCTGGGCTCGGAAAGTTACCGGAACATATCCTTCGGTCTGGGAATAAGTAATTTGAGTTTCATTTGTCAAAAGGAACTGAGCAAAAAGCCATGAGGCAAGAACTTCCTGAGAATCAGCTTTGTTGAAAATACAGAGAGAAGGTCCCTGGGAAATCATTTTTGGATTTTCAGGATCAGCCTGCGGAACCGGTTTTACCACAGTTTCAAAGTTCACAAATTTATCTTCGCTGATATCACTGAGCGGAGCATCGCTTCCCATCCAGGTTGCGCCGGCTGTTGAATCCACGGCAAAAATACACTGGCCTGCGTTTAAAAAGTTTCCGGGATAACTTGATATTGCAAAAGTTGAAAAGGCACGGCTTCCGGCGTGAATGCCAACTTCATTAAGGAAGCTTTCAGTTTCTTCATTAAAAATGTGTATGCGGCCGTTTGCTTCAGAATACCCCGCATTTTTCTGTGACAGGTACTGAATAAGCATATTATCAGTTGATTTGTAAATAAAAGGAATCATTACGTTCTGATTGTTTATAGAATAGATTCCGTTTTCATCTTTCACGTTTGCTTCTTCGGAAAGTTTCCAGAGCCAGTCCCAGGTTACAGTTTCAGGGATTTCATATCCAAGTTTTTCAACCATATTTTTGTTGATGTACAAAGCTTCTGTTGAGCGCATAAAAGGAAGTGCAAACTGATGTCCTTCAAGGAACCCTTCCTGTAAGAACTGTGGAACGATTTCCTCTTTACGGACAGAATCAAAGGGGAGCTCCGAACCGCCAAGCCCATACTTTTCATTTTCCAGAAGTTCATCCAGCGGAACCACTATGTTCACGCCGGTGTTATAAGTGGCAATATGATCGGGATAAGTTATGCAGACATTTGGAGTTGTAAAAGTTGAAATGTTTGTGATTACATCATTATAAATGCGGTTGTAATCTGTATAGATTTTCATGTTCACTTTTACATTGGGGTAAAGCTTTTCAAAATCTCGGATTGCTTTTTCATAAGCTTCAGTCTGAATTTTGTTTGTATCATTTTTTGCCCAGAAGGAAAGTTCAATATTTCGTGAGGTGTCAAACTGGTCCGGCATTGAAAATGCCGGAAGCGACTTTTTCCCGTGACAGGAAGTCAGGCAAAGGATGATAAAAACATTTATGATAAATGAAACAAATTTTCGGTAACGCATTATTTTTATATTATAACGCGAAAACCCATATAAAATCATAAAAAAAACAGTACCCCAAAGACACTGCTGAAACTCTCTTTCATAAACTCTCGTCTCTAAAAATCAATTTCTTAAAACCGGAATCCGGCAAAGAACTTTTACACCTATATATGTCAGGTAATTTACATTCTGTACTGACTTAAAACTTGACTCCCCAGTAAATATAAATACGCATAACTTTTTTAGATTTTACAAATTATTTATTATCCTTTTGTGCCGCCACGACTGACACCACTCATAATCTTTTTTCTGAAAATCAGGAACAAAAGAATAAGGGGAATTGAAATGACAACAACTGCCGCCATCATAGCCGGAATGTTTTCGCGGCCGAATCCGTTTTCACGGATTTCCTGAATGCCGTTTGAAACAAGGAAATAAGATGGATCATCAGTTACAAGGCGCGGCCAGATATAACTGTTCCAGCATTCAATCACTTTAAGAATCGTTACAGTGACAAGGGTCGGGCGGCAGACTGGAAGCATTACTTTCCACATATACTTGAAATCGGAAGAGCCGTCAACCTTTGCCGCATAATAAAGTTCGTCAGGAACCTGCTCAAAGTTTTCTTTTAATAAATAAATATAGAAAACTGATGTAACGCTTGGAAGAATAAGACCAAGAAAAGTGTTACGCAGATTCATATTCGTAATTGTCACATAATTTGTAATAACCAGAAGTTCATTTGGAATCATCATCATGGAAAGAAAAATTGTAAACACAAGATTTTTTCCGCGGAAATTCAAACGTGCAAAACCATAGGCTGCAAAAACAATTACAAGAATCATAAGGACTGTAGTAATTACAGTAAAAATCAGAGTATTCAGAAGATAACGGCCCAGGTTTACACTTGTAAATGCGTCGATGTAGTTCTGGAATGTAGGATGAAGGGTGAAAAACTTCGGAATAAATTCAGAAGTGTAAGCACTGTAAGTTTTTACGGAAGAAAGAATCATCCAGTAAAAAGGAAACAAAACAAAAAGAGCCCACACGACTAAAAGGGTGTACAAAAAAATATTAAACGCCACAGTCCGCTTATTTTTCATATTTTTCTATTATATTTGTTAAATCACTCTTTATAAAGTAGAATTCCTTTTATGACATTTCCGAAAATACTTGGCGGTCTAAAAACATTTTCACCAAAGACTCTCAAAGACGACGCCCTTTCAGGCTTCATTATTGCCCTTGTTTCAATTCCTATTTCCATGGGCTACGCCCAGATTGCAGGGCTTCCTCCTGTTTACGGGCTTTACAGTTCCATTCTGCCGGTTCTTGTTTTTGCCTTTATGACTTCAAGTCCGCAGTACATTTTCGGAGTTGATGCGGCGCCGGCAGCTTTAGTTGGGGCTGAACTTTCTACACTGGGGATAGCTGCCGGCTCACAGGAAGCTTTAGCGGCTGTACCATTGTTCACATTTTTTACAGGAATCTTCCTTTTGATTTTTGCCCTCTGCCGTTTCGGCAAACTAAAAAAATATGTTTCAACTCCGGTTCTTGGCGGATTCGTAAGCGGCATCTGTATCACAATCATTCTGATGCAGATTCCAAAACTTTTCGGTGGAAACGCCGGAACAGGTGAAATCTTTGAACTGATTCCGCACATCTATCACGAAGCCCTGCACACATTCAATGCCTGGGCTCTTGGAACAGGCATTCTTTCTGTCATTCTGATTTTAGGCTGTAAAAAATTTTTCCCAAAGTTTCCGCTTTCGGTTGTAATCATGCTTTTGTCTGCAGCTCTTGAATGGAAATTCCAGCTTTTTTCAAAAGCCGGAATAAATACTCTGCCGGAAGTTCAGAGCGGTTTTCCAAAAATCCTTCTTCCAGATTTTTCTGCCGTTCCTGTTTTTGACTGCATCAAAGGCGGTTTTTCCATTGCCCTTGTAATTACTGCGGAAACACTTCTTGCCGCCAACGGTTATGCCATGAAGAACCGTTACAAACTTTCAGACAATACGGAAATTCTTTCCTACTCTGCCGCAAACATTATTTCCTGTTTCCTTGGAAGCTGTCCTGTAAACGGAAGCGTTTCGCGAACAAGCCTGAACCAGCAGTTCCATGGCAAAAGTCAGATGACTCAAGTTTTTGCTTCCCTGATTCTTCTTGCCATCCTGCTTTTTGGAACAGGCTTTATAAAATATTTACCTGTTCCTGTTCTGACTACAATTGTCATTACGGCTCTCTGGGGTGCTGTTGAAATAGATACGGCAAAAAAACTCCGCACATACGATCATCAGGAATTCATGATTTTCTTTGCCGCCATGATTGCCGTTTTAATTTTTGGAACAATCATCGGCGTATTCTTTGGAGTTTTACTTTCCTTCCTCAACGTTATCATCAAAGAATCTTTACCGCCAAGAAGTTTTCTGGGATGCATTTCCGGCCGCGGCGGATTTTTCAGCCTTGATTTTTTCCCGGCAGCCCGCCCTGTAAAAGGCGTTGTCATTTACCGTTTCCGCGGAAACTTGTTTTTTGCAAACATCGAACAGTTCAAAAATGATATTGAAAATGCAATCAAGCCTGACACAAAAGCTGTCATCGTTGATGCTTCGGGAATTGGAGCGGTTGATATTACGGCATGTGAAAGCCTTGAGTTTTTATGGATGTCTCTGAAAGAACGTGGAATCAAATTCTATCTGACAGAACACGAACAGAAACTTAATGATGAACTTAGAAGTCTTGGACTTGGTTACATTATTGAAGAAGGCGGAGTCCGCCGAAAAATGTCTGTCGCCCTTCACGACATTGGCATGAAAAAGCCTTACGAAATTGAACTGAAGGAAAATGAGACCGTGGTTGAAGAACCAGAATTCCAGGAAAACCTGCTTCGCGAATTTGAATGGGCTTTCGGTAAAGATGCTCAGAAGCAGATTGAAGAATACGTTCAGAACATGGTTTCACATCTTGATGAAAGCGGAAACGATGATGTTTCGAAAATGATTAAAGAGTCGGGCATCTGGAATGGCATTTCATCATACGACGAAGAGCTGATTCTTCAGGTTTTTGAACTGCGCATTGCGGAACTTGAAATGGCAAAAGGCAACACGGACAGTGAACTTGCAAAACAGATTAAAGAGCGCCGTGAAAAAATTCTTTTTGAAATCAGAAAAGAAGATTCTAAATCGGCATCCAGACTTGAAAAGAAGATGGAAAAACTGGAAAAGAAAATGGAACTGCTTGAAAAGAAAAACCAGAGCATTAGAGGAAAACTTGAAAAAATTATCAGGCGTAGAAAGTCTTCTTCCGGCTCACCATCAGATTGATTACTGTAATTGTCAGGACAATGGCAAAAAGAATGATTGCTGCTGCAGACGCATAACTTGGATAACCTCCGGAATTTCCGTAGAGCATATCGTAAATGTAACCAACGATTGTATTCATTTCTGCCGCATTCAGATTTGTGCCAAAGAGCGCAACGGCATCGGCATAAGCTTTGAATGCCCCGATGAAGCCTGTAATAATCAGATAGGAAACTGACGGAGAAATCATAGGAAGTGTGATGCGCCAGAACATGCGGCTGCGGCTTGTACCGTCTACGCGGGCTGCCTGGTAATACTGCGGATTCACACTTGCCAAAGCCGAAGTTAGAATCAGAATTTTAAAAGGCATTACAATCCACACAGTGTAAAAACAAAGCACGAACATTTTTGCCCAGTAAGGTCCGTCTATAAAATCAACTCCCTTTCCGCCAAACAGATGAATGATCATATTTACAAGGCCGTCACTGTATGCTGTCTTCTTGAAAAGAATCATGAATACAAGTCCAACGGCAAGTGTGTTTGTAACGTAAGGCAGAAAGTAAATTGTCTGAAAAGTTTCCTTAAGTTTTGGAATGGAACTAAGCCCCAGAGCAATGAGAAGTGAAAGGCCTGTAGAAACCGGCACTGTAATAATTACAAGAATAAATGTATTTTTTACGGCTTTAAGAAAATACGGATCGTGGAGAACGTACTTGTAGTTGTAAAGGCCTGTTCCGAAAAAACTCTGGCTTGCAAAATTGTAACCTTCTTCAAAGGAATAAACAAAAACGTCAAAAAGCGGATAAATCATGAACACTGCCATGAATAAAAATGCGGGAATAAGATAAAGCCAGCCTTTGGGATTATTTTTATCAAGCATGAATTTCTCCTTGAACCTTCTAGTCTTTAAACGGATCTTTACTTTGATCTACAGTATTAAGTTCACCAACGTTTACGATGTAGCGTGAGCCCGGCATACTTTTTAAAACTTCCTGATAATCGTAGGAAAGTTTTTCGGTCTTCTCGCCTTCCAGGACTTTTTTCATGGCCGGGCTCGCATTCAGTTTTTCCGCACGCAGAAAAAGTTCGTTTCGCGGAGTTGCCCTTGCCGTTACGCGAAGCTTTTCGATTATAGCCGCCATTTCAACATCATCTTTACAGGTACTCACTTTAGCTTGATCCATCAAAATACTGCAGACTTTGTCCTGCTTTTTGTCAAAGTAATAAACCAGAGCCTTTGTTTTATCTTCCTCGCCAGAATCATCCGCTTCGACTTTATCAAGCCCAAGTGCAACAATCTGTCCGAACTTAAAACCTGCAGTTTCTTCTATAATAATTGCAGGAAGTGCATTCTCTGCCACATAATTTTTATAAATCCAGAAATCAACATTTTCTGAAACGGCGTGAACATAAGTTTCTACATTTTCTTTTTCATCATAAAGATTCAAAGTTATGACAGCACCATTCAACTGAACAGTTTCAAAAGCGTTTCCACAGGAAATAGATTTCATTTTGTGCATCTGTTTGTCGCGTCCAAGAAGGTTAAGTCCCGCATTTGGCGAAAGGACAACAGAAGGCAAAAGCTGCTCTTCGAGCAAATCTATGTGTTCAGGAATTTCAAAACCGGTTTCTTCAGTTACAGGCTGTGTCGTCTGTTCGGACTCTATAATTTTTCCTTTACAGGAAGAAAGCATCGGAATAACAAAAATGAATGAAATAAACAAAGAAGCTGTACAAAATTTCTGGCAAAGCTTTTTCATGGATTAAAGTCTTTCTCCCTCTTCGCTGAACCAGTAAACTTTATTTTCTTTTAAGCCCAAAGTTATTTCTCCAGGCGTAAGATTTTTTGCATCATCTGAATCAACAATGGCACGGATAATACCGCTTTCAGAGTCCGGATGTTTTAAAAGAAGTGTTGTGTCTCGACCCTGAGTTTCAACACGTTCCAGAAAAAGTTTTACAAACTTAATTTTTCCATCATTCCCAAACAACAGACCATTTTCATCAATGCAATTATCCATTGTCAATTGTCCATTTTCAATTATCATTCCTTCAGGTCTTACTGCCATGAAACATTTTTTTCCGTCGTGTCCTGAACGCATAACATTTACCGGTGGTGTTCCAAGGAATTTTGCAACGAAAAGATTTGCAGGATTATCATAAACTTCCTGAGGCTTACCTACCTGCTGAACAGCGCCGTCTTTCATCACAACAATCATGTCTGAAATGCTCATTGCTTCGTCCTGGTCATGAGTAACAAAAATTGTAGTGATTCCTGTTTCCTTTTGAATGCGGCGAAGTTCTTCCCGTGTCTGCAGGCGGAGACGTGCGTCCAGGTTTGAAAGCGGTTCATCAAGCAGCAGCACCGGCGGGCGTTTTACAAGTGCACGGGCAATTGCAACGCGCTGCTGCTGGCCGCCTGAAAGTTCCTTTGGCTTTCGTTCAAGAAATTTTTCAATCTGAACAACACGGGCAGCTTCTTCTACTCTGTTCTTAATTTCTTCTTTTGAAAGTTTTTCTTTTCCTTTTAAGTTTTCCAGAGGAAAAGCAATATTCTGTGCTACAGAAAGATGGGGATATAAGGCATAATTCTGGAACACAAGTCCAACCCCGCGGTTTTCTGTGGGAAGCTTTGTCACATCATTTTCACCAAAAAAGATTTTTCCTTCTGTAGGTTCAAGAAGTCCTGCAATCATGTAAAGGGTTGTCGATTTTCCGCATCCGCTGGGCCCCAGAAGTGCTATTAATTTTCCGTCAGGAATTTCAAAATCAAAATCATCAACAGCAGTTACTTCGGTTTTATCTTTTCCTCGGCCTGGGAAACGTTTTGTCAGGTTCTTTAAAATGATGGTCATAATTTGATTATATCATTTCTACCAGCTTTCTTTAAGGGAAAAACCAAAGGAAGGTTCCATTGTCGAAAAATCCCATCCAGCGTAACCCATAAAACTCATTTTATACAATCCCATAAATGCAAACTGTGCTTCTGCGAAGGCACCTGTGGCAACAGGAATTCCTTTATCTGATTTTTCAGTCAAAACCATATCACAATAGGCACCGGCTTTTGTTTTTTCCAGAAGAAAAGATTCCATAAAAGAAATACTCATATCTGTTTTATAAAAGAACATTTCACCCTGCATAAGATTTATAAAACCGTTTACATTCTCATTTACATTCTGAAGATTTCCACGCCAGGAATCTTTTTGAACCAAAGAAACCCCTTTGCTGTTTTTCTGAACTTTTAGTGTATCGCTATAGCTGAATCCAAATAAAGGAATTGCAGTAATATTGATTTTTGCATTTCCGCCAAAACCAAGGCTATCAGAGAATTTTTCATCACCAGCTCCAAAGTTTTTCACATTCTGAAAATAATATCCGTAAGGAACTGCCCTGATCTGAAAACTTTTTCCATTATATGCAGCATCAAAGCCTGACTTGCAGAACAAATCATATGAAGAAAGCTCAGCCGTAACAAAAGGCTTTATATAAAACCCTGGAAAGAAATACTGCTTGAATGAAATTTCCTGACCTGCATACCAGGCTGGATTTTTTTCATAATCCATAAAAACCTGTCCCATTGTAAGGAATCCGAAGCCTGCATCATTATTTCTTTTTAATGTAACGTCACAACCAAAATTCTTTCCGCCTGCAAAACCACCGCCACGCAGATACACTTTTCCAAAATCCGCAAAACCATAAACCCCCGCTGAAAAATTTTCATTCAGATCAAAAAGCGGAGCATCCATAAACGGAATATTCGGGCGAATTTTTACGCCTGCATAAAATTCATTGGAAACAGGTCTGTCCCCATAATCCAGACTCATAAGAGTTTTTTGAACAGACTGCTTTCGCATTTCCCTGATAGCTGTAAACTCAGAATCAGTAAAATCGAATCCCCCGCTTAACGGTGCCGGATTATTTTTAAGAAAATCTTCTGTACTTTTTTCACCCACACGAATAATTTTATCTATCTGGCTGAAATCCATGAAAGAAAAATTTTCAACTTCATTACGAATGTACGGAATATTATTTTCATGAATCTGTCGGACTGTTACCCGTTCTTTACCTATTGCAAAGGTTCTGTTCAAAACAACAATTATGTTATTAAGGTTTACTTCCGGAGTGTAAAAAGCTGTGGACAAAAGAACATTATCCGAAAGCTCCATGGCAATACTAAGCTGCCCGATATCTACAGTTCCGGCATCTGTAAGTTTTACGCGATACTTATTCTCACCGTCGTCAATTACATAATCTACAGGTTCCATAGTAAAAACCATAGAAAAGGCTGCGGTCATTATCGTTCCAAAATCACCGCTTGAAAAATAAATAATCCGTTTAGAAATCAAATCTTCACAAGGAATTACGACAGGAATGATACAGTCTTCCAGATTAAATCTTTTACCTGGAAACAAACGCATAAGAACATCGCGGAAATAACGCTGGTTCAAAGCACCGCCACGTAAAGGAAAAACCAGATCAAAGAAAGAATTGATATCCAGATTTGTAATAAGGTATTCGATATCATCAGGGCTGAAACCGGCAGAATAAAGCATACCGATTATGGCGCCCATACTGTTTGCAACAATTACATCAGGCTTAATATTGTTCTGTTCCAGAACGCGGAGCACTCCGATGTGTGCGTAAGCACGGGCTGAACCGCCAGCAAGAACAAGTACCAGTGGTTCCCGTTCTTTACGAACAGATTCCAGCCTTTTGTTCAGTTTTTCACGGCCTACATACACAGGCAAATCCTGGTCAAAAATATCACTTTCAATTACAGAAGTCTTTGGAGACGCAAAAATCAAAAATGAAAAAACAAAAAAAAGCAAACCGGAAATAAACTTTTTTAACATACAAATTCCTTTTTTTAAATTATAGCATGTTTTTACTTCCTTGATTTTTTTATTTGCCGTTTTTCAAAAATTTTATTATTTTTTAAAGAAATACTATAAAAATTCAGAGGCTATTTAATGGCAAAACACGAATTTCAAACAGAAGTAAACCAGCTTCTTAAACTTCTTATTCATTCACTTTATTCAAACAAAGACATCTTCCTGCGCGAAATTGTTTCCAACGGATCAGATGCTCTGGACAAACTTAAATATCTGACTGTTTCAGACGATGCTTTCAAGAACATTAAATTTGAACCACGTCTGGACATCACTTTTGACGAAAAGGACGCCGTGCTCACAGTTCAGGATTCCGGAATCGGTATGAGCGAAGACGACCTGAACAACAACCTGGGTACAATCGCACGTTCAGGAACAAAAGCTTTCATGGAACAGCTTACTGCCGACGCAAGCAAGAACTCTAACCTTATCGGTCAGTTCGGTGTTGGTTTCTACTCAGCTTTCATGGCCGCAAAAAAAATCGACGTTTATACACGTAAAGCTGCCGGTGACGGAAAAATCATGCACTGGTCATCTGACGGTACAAACTCTTACGAAATTGACGAAGTTGCAGCTGACTCAGTAAAAGCAAAACAATACGGTTTTGACAAACCTGAACTTACAGGTTCAGCAATCGAAATCCACCTGAATGACGAATCAAAAGAATATGCTTCAAGATGGAAGATTGAAGAACTGATCAAAAAATATTCAGACCACATTGCATTCCCAATCTACCTGCATTACGAAGCAAAAAAATACAACGACAAAGGCGAAGTTGAATCTACAGAAAACAAAGTAGACCAGGTAAACTCTGCTTCAGCACTCTGGAAAAAATCTAAGAGTGAACTTAAAGCCGAAGACTACAACGAATTCTACAAGACAATCGGACACGACGGACAGGATCCTCTGCACTACGTGCACACACATGCAGAAGGAACACAGGAATACACAACTCTGTTCTTTATTCCACAAATGGCTCCATTTGACATGTACCAGGCCGATTACAAAAGCGGCGTAAAACTTTACGTAAAACGCGTATTCATTACAGACGATGACCGTGAACTTCTTCCAGCCTACCTGCGCTTTGTTCGCGGTATCATCGACTCAGAAGATCTTCCTCTGAACGTAAGCCGTGAAATTCTTCAGCAGAACAGAATTCTTGAAACAATCAAAAAACAGTCTGTAAAAAAACTCCTTTCTGAATTCAAGAAAATGGGAGAAGCCGCAGACAAGCTTAAAAACGCAAAGAACGACGACGGAACTGCAAAAACTCTTACAGATGACGAAAAAGCAAAAGTTGAAAAATGGAACAAGTTCGTAAAGAACTACAACCGCCCGATGAAAGAAGGTCTCTACGGCGACTGGGAAAACAAAGAAGAAATCTCAGAAATCGTACGCTTCAAATCAACTGATGCTTCAGGAACAGGCGACGACAACTACACAAGCTTTGCAGATTATGTTCAGCGCATGAAGCCAGAACAGAAAGCCATCTACTATATTTCAGGAAGCGACGAAAACAATCTGCGCCAGAATCCACTTCTTAAAGCTTACGTTGCAAAAGGCTTCGAAGTTCTGATTATGTGTGACGACATTGATGATGTTGTTATGCCAACTGTAGGCAAATACAAGGACTTTGAACTTAAAGCTGTAAACCGTTCAGGAAGCGACGAAGACCTTGGAATCAACAAGGAAGAAACAGAAAAGAAAGAACAGGAATTCGGTGCAACACTTGTAAAAATCAAGAATGTTCTTGGTGAACGCGTTAAGGAAGTAAAACTTTCTAAAACACTTACTGCAGAAAACCCGTCTTGTATCGTGATTGATGAAAACGATCCTGGTTACCAGATGATGCAGATGATGCGCGCTATGGGACAGGATGCTCCTGACCTTAAACCAATTCTTGAAGTTAATGCTGACCATCCGATTGTTTCAAAACTCAAGGACGATGATTCAAACGCTGCAGACGTTGCCGAAGTTCTTCTGGACCAGGCAATGCTTATTGCAGGCATGAACCTTAGAGAACCTGCAACATTCGTTAAGGCTATGAACAACCTTTTGAGTAAATAGGACCCCCTGCGGTAGCGAAACGGTGCAGAAGGTACACCAGCGGTAGCTCGCAGGCAGGAACGCCGTCCCATTGGGGACGGCGTTTTTTATTTCCTATTCTTCAAACCAGTTTTCAACCATAAGGGAAGAATTATCCATAATTCCTTCAAAATCTTTTACATTGCGGGTAACCAGGACCAGATTATTTGCAATGGCGGTAGCTGCAATCATTGAATCTGCCAAAGGAGCCTTTCTTCCGTTCCCCTCAAGCCGTTCACGAAGATCAGAATGAATCCAGCTTGCGTGAATATCAAAAGGAATGATTTCATAATTTGCCTGAATGAAATCTACATAAAACGAAAAAAGATCAGACCGCTTTTTTGAAGACGTCAGTCTTTTTACTCCGTAAAGCATTTCTTCAAAACTGACAGAGGCAATTGTAGAGATATTTTTAGTTTCCTGAATTTTTTTTATTACAGCAGGATTGGGTTGAGGCTTTGTAATCTCAGAAACGATATTTGTATCAAGCAAATAGATTGACTGCATTATTCATCTCCCCAGTCAAAATCTTCAGGATGACGGACATCGAGTTCAATTGTTCTTGGAACATTAAAAATAGCATCGATTTCTTCATTAGTTGTGGCAGCCAACCAGTCGCTGGCCTTCTCCCGCCATTCCATCAGCTTATCCATAAAAATCTGACCTTCAGTTTTCTGTTTCTGGACAAGTTCTTCTTCCGAAACAAGACGTGCAACCGGTTTCCCGTGACGAGTAATCTGTACTGTTTCTCCGCTTTCCACCAGATGAATAAAATATGGAAGCCTGTTTTTTACATCAAAAATAGGAACTGCTGTCATCAAATACCTCTCATTCATAAATTAACAAACAAGAAGGCTTGTGTCAAATTTATTCCTATATTTTTCTAATTATAGCTATTTTTTTTCAAAACCACCGCTTTTACTATCAAAACCGCAATCAGAATCTAGAACAGAACAATTGGAACGGCATAATACCTTATAAATTCATACTTTATTCTATCACTTAAAGAAGTTCTTAAAACCAGTTGTCCAAAAGTCACCGCTTCACTATTCTCATACTAATGTCAAAATTAATTGAAAAAGATTTAACGACAGGGTCTCTTTCCAAAGGGATATTTTTTTACAGCCTGCCACTTATGTTCTCAAATATTCTGCAGGTTTTATTTAACATTGCAGACATTGCCGTAGCGGGACGATTTGCAGGACCTTTGGCTTTAGGTGCCGTTGGTTCCACAGCCCAGGTTTTATTTCTGTTTACAGGTATTTTAATGGGACTTGGCGGCGGCGTTAATGTAATTGTTGCCTTTTACCTTGGAGCTAAATCTCAGAAATCTCTTGATCAGTCCGTTCATTCATCTTTCACCATTTCACTTATTATTGGTCTTGTCCTAATGCTGATTGGATACATTTTTGCAACGCCGATTCTGATTTTAATAAAAACAAAGCCTGAACTTCTGGAAGGTGCCATCATCTATTTTAAAATCTATATGCTGGGAATTCCTGGCGTTGCAGTTTTTAATTACGGAAATGCAGTTTTAAGCGCTGCAGGAGACACAAAGCGACCTTTATTCTACTTAACAACTGCAGGCGTTATAAACATAATCCTGAATCTTGTTTTCGTAATTGTATTCAACCTGTCCTGCGCCGGAGTAGCACTTGCCAGCATCATTTCCCAGTACGTTTCTGCGTTTCTTGTTATGGCTGCCCTTTTCAAAGGATTAGGAAACATAAAGTTCTCTTTCAGAAAGCTTTCTTTAAACCGGGAAATTTCCATTAAGATTCTTAAAATCGGAATTCCTTCAGGGCTCCAGAATGCCATTTTCTCTGTTGCAAATACTTTTATTCAGGTGGGTGTAAATTCCTTTGATGCAATAATGGTTGCAGGAACTGCCGCCTGCACAAATCTGGACAACATTGTTTACAGCTCAATGAACGGCTTTTACACCGCATGTGCCACATTTATCGGGCAGAATTATGGTGCCGGAAAAAAAGACAGAATCATAAAAAGTATGGTTATATCCAATGTTTATGCTTTTATAACTGGTGCCGTTGAAAGCACACTTATGTATATTTTTGGCCACCAGTGTTTTGCACTTTTTACAACAGACCCTTTAGTCATTGAAGCGGGTATGATTCGCTTTAGCATAATGTTCTTTTCGCTTCCGGTTGCCTCTTTTATGGATAACACAATCGCTGCAAACCGCGGGCTTGGAAAAACTTTTGTTCCATCCATTATCGTTCTGGCCGGTTCCTGTCTTTTCAGAATTGCCTGGATTTACACAGTATTCGCATACTTCAAGACAATTCCGTCATTGTTCCTGCTTTATATTTTCAGCTGGATAATTACCGCCATTGCAGAAATGATATACTTCTTTAAAATATATAAAAAAATATAGACATTCCAATCGGCAACCTTTATAAATTAAATATGGAAAAAATCAGTACAAAAAACGCTCCTGCAGCAATCGGTCCATACTCACAGGGTATGATTACAGGTAATATGATTTATACTTCTGGTCAAATTCCAATTAATACAGAAACAGGCAACATTGAAGCAACAGATATTGAAGGTCAGGCTGATCAGGCTTGCCGCAACATCAAGGCAGTTTTAGAAGCAGCCGAATCCTCATTGGAAAAAGTTGTAAAAACTACCTGCTTTCTTCAGAACATTTCAGATTTTGCCGCATTCAATGCAGTTTACGAAAAATACTTTACAGGAAAACCAGCCCGCAGCTGTGTAGAAGTGGGTGCTTTACCAAAAGGCGCACTTGTAGAAATCGAAGTAATCGCAGAAAAATAAGACAGAATGACAAAAGAAGACGCACTTTCACTTTTCAATCAAATGCATCCCGATTTTTTCGCCCAGAGCTTTATCCAAAGTATGGATGAAAATGAAATCATGGAAGAACAGATTCTGAAACTCGCAGACTTTGACAAATCCGCCCTGAATATTGAAGTTCCCGAAAACATAACTTTCGGCTGGTACCAGGGCGATGCCCAAAAGCTCATTAAAGCCGTGGCAGAAGTTGAAGAAAGCTGGACCCAGTTCGATATTTTCAAAACAGGCGAACGGGTTTTCTGCGCCATGGTCCAAGTACCTGATCCGGAAAAGCCCGGCATTATTAAAAATGAAATCGCAAGTTTCTGTATTGTGGAAGATATGGGAACTCATGAACTTGCCGGGCGAAAAATAAAAATTGGCGGACCGGGTTGTGTCGGCACTGTGCCGGCTTTCAGACGGAAAGGTATTGGACTTAAAATGGTCCAGGAAGCCACTCAAATATTAAAGGAAGAAGGTTTCGAAATAAGCTGGATTCACTGGACCGGAGTAGGACACTGGTATGCCCGTTTAGGTTACCAGCGCATGTTTCAGTGGGACAAAAACGGCATTAAATGAAAATCATTTAATAAAAATCCTGCAGAGCATTGCAAGAGTGGTACCTGCAACTAAAAACGGAACAAAAGGGAGTTTCTTGAAAGGACTCCCTTTTATTTTTGCAATCAGAAAAGTTAGGGCGGTGGCAATGCATGCCACACCAAGTCCTGCTAAAGCCCATAAAACATTTCCACAAGCCATGCCGCAGAAAAGCGAAAACTTTACATCGCCCATTCCAAGGTCAGCCTTGAAAACAAATCGTGTTATAAGGAAGACTGCAAAAATAGCAATGCAAGAAATAAGAGCTGGGACAAAGGCTTCAAAACAGAAAAACGCCGCGGCAAGTCCAATCACCAGAGTTCCAAAATAAGCATTCCATGGATTTATTTTCAGAGTGCGGAAATCTTCCAATGCACAAGGAAAACCGAAAATCAGAAAAATGATTAATGAGAATAGTTCAAACTTCAGTTCCATTTATTTTATCATATTATCCGACATTCCGCGGGAAGTCTTAAGCTTTTTTCGCTCTGCTTTTGCACTTGAATCCAGAGCAAGTCCGATAAACATTCCAATGCTCAACCCCAGGCACATTCCTACAGACTGATTGTTTTTAGCAATCCCAAGACTCATCCCTGATGACATACCAAGAAGCCAGAACACGGCAAAATATTTCTGCAATGGAACTTCATAATAATGATATCCCGGCTTTACTGAGTCTTCCTTAAAGTCGTTTATTGCAGGAAGAAGGTTTGCCGGAAGATTCTGTTTATTTACAAGAACAAAAGCAGCTTGCCACGACGGAACAGTGTTTTGTAAAAGAAACTTCATAATCTCATTCCATTCATCCTGGGTAATTAATGCCCCTTTTTCTGAACAGATTGAAACTTTCATTTCAGTGCATTTGAATTCATCAAGAGCACTGAACTCTACTGTTGCAAGAATTTCTTCATCATCAATTCGTCCCTGATTTTTTCTCTCTTCTTTTGATAATCTGCGCCGAACTTCAAACAAAATTTCCGGTTGCAATTTTCCTTTAGAAGTAAGTGTCCATCTTTTTGTTCTCTGTTTTCTGATTTTTTCTTTTTTCATTTTTTCTCTTCTCAAAAAACTTAGTTATAATCCAAGTCTGTTCTGAATATACTTTACACTTTCACGATATTCTTCGTCAGAGTGAAGGTGTTCGATAATCATTGGCATATCTTCTGTATGAGCAGTTGCAAGTTTTGTGTAATATTCAATGTTCAAAGAACCTTCGCCGCATTTACATTCTTCTGCCTGCCATGTGTAAAGTTCTTTATTTTTGATGTCTTTCAGATGGCAGCTTAAAATAAGACCGTCAAGCTTTGTGAATACATCCGTCATAAAATCTTCCTGACAGAAAAAACGTTCAGGAGAATTCATCATATTTACAATATCCATGTGAACACCAGCGCCGTCACGATTGATATCAGAAAGCAGATCCAGATACTGGTCCGGTCCTGTAGGAATCATCCATGGCATTGGTTCAAGTGCGTACTTTGTTTTAACAGGACGAACTGCATCAATAATTTCCTGAACGCTGGCTACTGTTTTTTTCCAGGCTTCATCGGAATAGTTTTCTTTGTAACCGCCGTCCCATTTTTCGCCGGAAATAGCACCTGCAACATTAACACAACAGCGGGCTTCAATCTCTTCAGCAAGTTCCAGCTGACGAATTGCATATTTTGTCATCTCTTCTTTTTCTGCAGGGTCGGCACTGTTTACGTTTCGCCATACTCCAACTTCTGCAATCACAATGTCGTTTTCTTTTGCAGCGTCAACATAGTCTTTTACAAGACCTTTATCCGCATTACAGTCCAAAGGAAAAACAACGCTTCCAAGCCCAAGTTCCTTATGTGCCTTTGCCCATTTTTCTGCATTGTCATAAATCAATCCGCTTGAAACTCCAAGTCTCGTAAAAGTCCTCCTAAATTCAATTATAAATCTGTTATCTTAAAAACTCCCTAACTTTTTCAAGATTCTTCAGTCCTGTGGCACGGCCCATCTGGTAAACTCTTTCAAGTTCTTCAGGATCATGCTCCGTGCGGCTGATTCCCACATCAACTTCTGGGGCAATGACCAGACACTTGCCGGCAGCTTCCTGTTCAAGGACAAACTGTTTTTCTTCTTCGTACATGATATGGCGGCGGTTCATTGCCTTTACGATTGCCGGATATTTTCTGAGAAGAACTTTCATAAGGCCTGCCATAGAAGAAGGCTTTTTAACATAATCCCGGGTACGTGTCAGGATGACGATATTTTTTTCATAACCAAGTTCCATGAACTGCTTCAAAGGAATGGAGCTTGTAATGCCGCCGTCAAGGTAACGCTTCCCCTCAATCACTACCGGTGTAGAAACAAGAGGAAGACTTGCCGAAGCACGCATCCACCTTAAATCTTCTGCGTCACCCTTCGGGATTTCATGAAACAAAGCTTTACCGGTTTCCAGTTCAGAAACCACCACATAAAACTTCAATGGATTTTCACGGTAGGTTTTTATATCGAAAAGATCATATTTGAAAGGAATATCTTCATAACAGAATTTTGCGTCATAAAGATCGCCGGAACGAAGGAGGCTTCTGACTGTTCCGTAATGACTGTCCCGCGAAAAACGCTTGTTATAGCGGACCGCCCGTCCCGGCTGTTTTGATTTGTAATTACAACCGAAAGTTGCTCCGGCACTGACCCCGACAATTCCGTCAAAGTCGATGCCGTTTTCCATAAATACATCGGTAACGCCGCAGGTAAACATTCCCCGCATGGCGCCGCCTTCAAGAACCAGACCTTTTTTCATACTATCAGTTTATCAAAAAGTCTGATTCTTTTTCTATTCCAAAAACTAGTTCAGTGTATCTTCCCCACCCCTTATTGATAAAGCCATAGCGGTTCTGGCCGGGCTGGTATATTTACTCTTCTATCTTCTCTACGCCCTTTGCGTAAGGCATGATGCTGATACTTCCGTCTTCGTTATATTTGAATTCAGTAACGCAGACTGAACGATGGAAAAGGCTTCCGCCTGGAAGCTGGTCTGTGTGATAAAATAAATATGAATGTCCTTTGAAATCACAGAGCCCCGGATGATTTGTAAAACAAGGACCTGCTTCCATAATCACTCCACCGTACTTCCAGGGTCCTGTAGGACCTGTTGATGTTGAGTAAGCAAGATGTTCATTCTGCTGACCTTCGCCAACGGCAAAGCCTGCAAAAACCATGTAATAAATTCCGTTACGTTTGTAGAACCATGGACCTTCGCCGTAAGAAGTTCCGGTATTGTGACTTCCTTTTGCAAAAGCTTCTTCTGTCATTGGAATGCGCTCAACATTTCCGCTGTAAGAAACCATGTCTTCATTCAGTTTCACATAGCGCAGTTCAGGATTTCCGAAATACAGATAAGCCTGACCGTCATCATCAATAAATACAGTCGGATCAATATCGTTCCAGTCGCCTTCGTCAACAAGAGGATGTCCTATATCTTTGAAAGGTCCTGTAGGAGAATCTGAAACTCCAACAGCGATGCAGACTCCGCCATTCTTTTTATGAACAGGACAGTACAGATAAAACTTTCCGTTTCTTTCGCAGCACTGTGGTGCCCATGCTCTGTCTTCAGCCCAGGCAATATCTTTAATGTCAAAAACTTTGATCGGGTCTGACCAGTTTTCCATGTCTTTTGTGGTAAAACAATACCAGTCATTCATGGTATAAAAATTGTTTATAAGTTCGTTTTCATCATGGGTTGTATAAAGATAAAGTGTGTCACCGCTTACCATTGGAGCCGGGTCTGCAGTATACATTGTTGTACAGATTGGATTAATCATCATTTTTCTCCTTTTTCATAATTCTAATTTAAACGTTTTAATTTAATCATCAAAGATATTCCCTAATTTTGCTGCCTTGTTATATAAAATCTCCGTGAACTTTCACAAAGAATCGATACAAAGATAAGAGTCTTCTCCACGGCGCCCATAAAGAAGATACTGTTGACCAGAAAATGTTCAAATCCATCATTTCCATGAAAGTACCCTTGCCGATTTTACTTGCCGATTTTAATAAAAATTATTAAATTTATAACAAGTAAATTAAAGGTCTGTCCCCTTTTTCAAGGATTGACCCAATATATAGAGGTATAAAAATGGCAAAACAGTTGCTTTTTAGTGAAGACGCACGTTCAAAACTCCTTTCTGGTGTTGAACAGATCGCAAAAGCGGTAAAAACTACACTTGGTCCATGCGGACGCATGGTTATGATGGACAAAAAATACGGTTCACCTGTAATTACAAAAGACGGTGTTTCTGTAGCAAAAGAAATTGAACTTCAGGATCCATATGAAAACATGGGTGCTCAGTTCGTTCGCGAAGTTGCTTCAAAAACAAATGATGACGCCGGTGACGGAACAACAACAGCTACAGTTCTGGCTTACGCTCTTGTTCGCGAAGGTCTGAAATCTGTAACAGCAGGTATGACTCCAATCGAAATCAAACGCGGTATGGACAAAGCTGTAAAAATCGCTGTTGAAGAAATCAAGAAATTTGCAAAACCTGTAAAGAACGTTGACGATATCACAAACATCGCAACAATTTCTGCAAATAACGACCCTGAAATCGGTAAGCTTATTGCTGATGCTATTGAAAAGGTTGGAAAAGACGGTGTTATCACTGTTGAAGAATCAAAGAACATGGATACAACTGTTGATACAGTAGAAGGTATGCAGTTCGACCGCGGTTACATTTCATCTTACTTTGTAACAGACCGCGAAAGAATGGAAGCTTCTTTCAACGACGCTTTCGTTCTCATTTACGACAAAAAAATCTCCGCAATGAAAGACCTGCTTCCAGTTCTTGAACCAATCGCTCAGAACGGAAAACCACTTGTTATCATCGCTGAAGACGTAGACGGCGAAGCCCTTACAACTCTGGTACTGAACACAATCCGCGGAACAATCCACGTTGCTGCAGTTAAGGCTCCAGGATTTGGTGACCGCCGCAAGGACATGCTCCAGGACATCGCTATTCTCACAGGCGGACAGGTTATTTCTGAAGAAGTTGGACTTTCACTTGAAAGCGCAACAGTTGATATGCTTGGTAAAGCAACATCAATCAAAATCGACAAAGACAACACAACAATCGTTGGCGGAGCCGGAAAATCTTCAGCTGTTAAAGCACGCTGCGAAGAAATCAAAACTCAGATTGAAAAATCTACATCAAGCTACGACAAAGAACAGCTGCAGAAACGCCTTGCTAAACTTTCAGGCGGTGTAGCAGTTATCAACGTTGGTGCTAATACAGAAACAGAAATGAAAGAAAAGAAGTTCCGCGTAGAAGATACAATCGCTGCTACACGTGCTGCTCTGGAAGAAGGAATCGTTCCAGGTGGCGGACTTGCTCTTATCGAAGCTTCTAAAGCTCTCAACACAATTCCGGAAGATCTTACAGAAGAAGAAAAGGTTGGATTTAAAATCGTTCGCCGCGCTCTGGAAGAACCAATGCGCCAGATTGCAGAAAACGCCGGTATCGACGGTGCTGTAATTGCTGACAAAGCAAAGAACGAAAAGAAAGGTGTTGGATACGATGCACGCAACGGAAAATGGTGCAACATGCTTGAAGCAGGTATCATTGACCCAGCAAAAGTTACATGTTCAGCTCTCAAGAATGCCGCTTCCATCGCTGCAACTCTTCTGACAACAGAATGTGCAATCACTGACATTCCAACTCCACCTGCTCCTGTGGCTCCAGCACCGGACATGGGCGGAATGTACTAAGCTAATCCGCGACGTTTTGATGGTTTTTGCACAGCAAAAAGGCGAGCCTCTTGCGAGCCAGTCAAAACTCGCTAAGGTCGCGCTTGCGCGACCGACCAGATCCTGGAATGATGTATTAAGCTCCTGCCCCAGCTATATGAGTTTGTCAAGGCACGTACGCCTTCGGCTATCTTAAAGCCTGTGACAAACTCATTTGCCGGGTTATGCACAAGCATAAACCCGCCATGGGCGGAATGTACTAAGCTTAAACATAAACTAGCTTAAGGCTGTTCAATAAGTTCATCTGATAGTGTCATCCCGAACTTATTTCGGGATCTAACACTCAATATGCTGAAATTAATTCAGCATGACAGATACTTAGCGGGCAGCCATTTTTTTTATGACCTATACCCTTTGGCCTACAATGCCGGAATTGGCAGACAGGACGACCGCTTTTTTATTGCAGGCTATTCACTTGCAGGATTATTCAGTCTCTGGGCCGCTTCCCTGGAACGAACCGCAAAGGGCATGGCTTTTCTTATTCAACAATAGCATCAAACTCTTCATCAGGGCCTTCTACTGTCAGGATGACGGCGTTAGGAAGGCAGGCCGCAAAGTCGCCGGGGCGGGAAAGTTTTCCCATGAAGATACAGTTTTTATTGTCACAGGCAGATTCCGTTACCCAGGCCTGCCCGTCTTTTATCGTCACTTTTGTGTGACCGATTACGCCTTCAAAATCAAGCTCAGCATTTCTGTTCAAAGGATAAAGAAAACGTCCTTCAGGAGTTTTCACAACCAGGTCCGCCCCTGCCGATTTTTTTCTTCCGGCAAAAGCAAAAGCCCCTGCTACGCAGGCTGCAAAAACGAGAAGGAAAATTACGTCAAAAAACCGTATACGCGTTTTCAAAACTGTCCCCCGCCAAAGGCTGTCGTCACATTAAAATGTTTCACATCCTGAATAAAGTTGATTTTGCGTCCATCTGCATCACCGTAAAAATCTAGTTTTCCTTTAAGACCCGAAGTTGCAGAAACGCTTCCGTCATTATAGATAAACACCGCTTCAAGATTTGTTACAAAAACTTTTTCAAAATCGGAAAGGCGGCGTAAAGCTTCTTCCTGACCAAGTACAAAAAAAGTTGTACTGTAAGTGTCGGCTGCAAGACTTGAAGGACATATAATCGTAACCGAGGAAAGTCCGTTATCAACAGGATATCCTGTTTTCGGATTCATAATATGATGATATTTTTTTCCGTCCTCTTCAAAGAAACGTTCATAAGTTCCGCTTGTCACAACAGAAGTTTGCTCCGTAGCAAGTTTTAAAAGCGGGCTTCCTCCAGGATTTTCCGGATTCTTGATTCCAACAGTCCACGGCTTTCCGTTTTCTTTTTTTCCGAAGCAGTAAATATTTCCGCCAAGGTCGATAATAGCTTTCCGAACTTTATTCCGGCGAAGAATCCCACAGATGCAGTCGGCCGCATAACCTTTTGCAACCGCGCCGAAATTTATGCTCATGCCTTCCTTCCCGAATGAAAAACTTTCGGGAACAGAATCCCCGCCACTCATCTTACATTCAGGAAGATTTTTCCAGTTCACTTTTGAAAGGACTTCTTCGATATCATCCGGAGCCGGAACTTTCGGATTCTCCGATTTTATATCCCAAAGCTGAATCAAAGGGTTTACCGAAATATCAAAAGCCCCGTCTGACAAGCTTGAAACAATCCATGAAGGAAAATAGAGAGAATAAAAATCATCAAATCCAGCAGCACCAGTTTTTACCGAACCTGTTTTGTTCAGTTTATACGTAAACGATTCGGGATCTGTTGCGCTGAATGTCTTTTCTATTTTCAAAAGCCTGTCTGAAACTTCTTTATAGATTTTTTCAGTCCCGTCTTCATAAAGATTTACCGAACACACAGTGTCCATGCAGATAAATGACTGAGCGGGAACTTTTTTCCCACGGCAGGAAACAAAAGTTAAACTTAAAACGGTAAGAATTCCCGAAATCACTTTTCTCATTTTGCCCAGACCTCCAGAAGTTTTTTGTTCACTGCCGGAATAATTGATGCCAGCTTCTTTCCTTTTTCAAGAAGGATTTTTTCTTCCGTCAGCTGTGACACAATTCCGAACACCCGTTCCATAAAAGCGCCGAAGCGTCCAGGCAGCTTCATATTTTTGTCAACGGCGCTCTGGCTCATGAAAACCATGGCGCAGAGTTTTCCGCTCCGTAAAAGTCCCGCTTCCAGGGCGCCAAGTGTTATGTTCCATTTTCCAAATGAGCAAAGGATTTTCCCATAAGGCGTCAGAAGGCTCAAAGCCGTAACGCTTAAAATAATTATGACGCCTGGAAGGATGCGCACTTTCTTTTTCTTTACAAAAACCATGACGGCAAAAATCACCAGAAGTCCGTAAACCACAAAAAGATTTTTCGTGAACGAAACGGCAATGATTCCGCAAAGTGCCAGGATTAAAAATATTATGGGCGCCCAGTCCGGGGTTCCGCTCTTTGGTAACCCGCACCCTCCTCGCCTCTCCGAGGCTGCGGTGGGCCGCTTCGCGGGAGCTTCACCCCGGGGCGCATTCGCTGGGGCGTCACATTCCGTTTCAACTACAGACTCTCCGGCATTTCCATCTTTCAAAACTTTGAGCCATTCAGAATTACTTTCAAAAATATTTCCGAACACACCAAGCAGAAAACTTGTCACAAAACTGATTGTAAGAAGGAGCGGCGCAATGTACCGCACACTTTCACCGAACATAACAAAGTATGCACACACAAGCTGGGCAGCGTTATTCAGAAGTCCGCCGCACATACTGATTCCAATCCAGCTGATAAGCGCCCTGCGGGACTTTTCCCCGCTCTGTTCTTTTTTCATATTAAACAGGGCATAAAAACCCATCATACCGAATCCGGAAGCAAGGCTCCCCGCCAGAGAAAAAAGAAAAATGTATGAAAACAAAGTTCCGCTTACAATTGCCTGAAGCAGTACTTTCAGAAAAATCAGAAGTGAACTTTCTTTCCGGCTCATGTAAGCAAAGCTCAGCATTACAGGAAGATTTGCAAGGCCCAGGCGGAAAAACGGTACAGGCTTTGGAATTGCAGTCTCAACTACAGAAAGAAAAAAGCACAATGCCGCAAAAAAAGAAAGCTTCTTCAAGTCCACACTTTTGTTCATCACTTTCATTTTATCACGTATTATGCTTTTTATCACGGAACGCCGCTTTTTCCAGGCTTTTTAGGCGAAAACTCACACCTTTCAGTCAAGACTCCTCAAAAGGTGTGAGTTTTCCTGATTTTTCCTATCCCCTGGCTTTCTTCCCCGCCCCGTCCAGATAAAATTCCAGCTTTGTGCATACAAAAACTCACACTTTACGGCCTTTTATTCCATAAAGGTGTGAGTTTTTGTCTCTCTGCGAACTTTCCGCATGGCTACCAGCCATTTTTTTAGGTCTCAGGGAATACTTTTTCTTCATTTTCTCATACCTTTCAGGCGAAACTCCTCAAAAGGTGTGAGTTTTCCTGATTTTTTTCTATCTCCTGGCTTTCTTCCCCGCCCACTCCAGATAAAATTCCAGCTTTGTGCATAAAAAAACTCACACCTTACGGCCTTTTTTCCATAAAGGTGTGAGTTTTCTGTCTCTCTGCGAACTTTCCGCCTGACCACCAGCCATTTTCTCAAGTCGCCGGGAATAATATCTCGTCATTTTCTCACACCTTTCAGGCGAAACTCCTCAAAAGGTGTGAGTTTTTCCGATTTTTTCCTATCTCCTGGCCTTCTTCTCCGCCCACTCCAGATAAAATTCCATCTTTTCATCAGGAACCCGGGTCTCGCTTTGCGGCTGAGTCTTAAAGTTCATGATGCAAGGAGTTTCATCAGTATAGTTTTTCCACTCAGGAAGCGCCTTTCCTTCAGGATCCGTATCTTTGCCGTTAGGGTCCAGAGTCTTTATGAAGTTACAAAGATAGTTACACATTTTACGTGAAAGGTCGTAATACTTTCCGTCAAAAGGACGCCAGCACTTTGCCAAAGTTTCAAAGAAAAACCAGAGGTCACTTGAATGGAAGGCTCCCGGCTCATCGCCCCCCGGCATGTATGGTCCGAACTCATAAATCCAGCTTTTGCTGTTCATGCCTGCCGCTTTACGAAGTCTTGTAAACGAAATGTTTCCAAGCTCAACCGAATTGAATTTGCTGTTATCAGGATCATCCTTACACATACCGGCTCCGCCCGGAACTTTCATCAGTTCCAGGAAACGGTCTGCATCCGGCCCGTAAACTTCCCGAGCCTTTGCTTCAAATTCTTCCTTTGACGAAGCCTGTAAAGCTCCGAAGAATTCATTACTGGTCCAGCCGTGAAGCATCGGAACATCTATAAATGTTTTTTCAAGAATTCCTTTTTCCACGCCAACCCGTGTGAAGTCATTTTCTGTCAGTCCGAACCACATTTTCTGACTCTGATCATTTGCATCACGGATCTGTTCCCATGGCAAAGCTTTAGCTTCATCAATATTATTCACGCCAAGAGATTTAAGAAATTCTTCACTCTGTTTTTCTGCCATATCCGACGGAAAATTGAAGTGATCTATGTACGGATTTTTAAAGTATCCGCTTTCAACCACGGCGCCCTTAATGTACTTTTTGTTTTCAGGATAATTCAGCTGCGAAAGAACACTTCCGCCTCCTGCACTTTGACCGCCGATTACGATATGTTCCGGGTCTCCGCCAAAAGCTGCAATATTTTCGTAAACCCATTTCAGTGCGAAAGCCTGGTCACGGTTCCCAATATTCCGCTCAACACTTTTTCCGTCAGCATCTTTTTCTGTGGAAGCAAAGAACCCGAAAACATTCAGGCGGTAATTGATTGTTACAACAACAATTCCCCGGCGGGCAATGCGTTCCCCATCGAACTCCATTTCGGCACTGTTTCCCCACTGAAGTGCACCGCCGTAAATCCAGAAATATACAGGAAGTTTTTCACTTTTGTCTTTTGCTGGAGTCCATATATTCAAAGTCAGACAGTCTTCATCCATAGGGATTGTCTTGTCCACGTTCCATTCAAGGTCGTAAATATTTGAAATACCAGGCTGAGGTTTTGACTGACATGGAATTGGCGAGAACTGAAAACAGTCCCGCACCCCTTCCCATCCGTGATGAGGCTGCGGTGCTCTCCAGCGGAGTTTTCCTACAGGCGGCTCAGCATAAGGAATACCTTTATATGAAATTATTCTCGGGTCTGCGGCCGCAATCCCCCGAACCTTCCCCTGTGCAATTTCTGTTTCTTTAATCATATTTTCCTCTCTTTATATAAATCGTAGGATTAAATCAAATAAATATCTTTGTTTTAATGAATTACGCGAAGGAAAACAGACTTAAAACTTTGAGAAAACGTTTTTCCATACAGAAAGCCATTCGAAAAAAATTCTCATTCAAACAGATTTCCTCACAGCTCGTTAGAGCGTTGCGTTAGCTGCCATTACCCTTACACTTCAATACGACCTTCGGTCGTTTGCATAGTGGAAATTATTTAAGTCGCCGCATTCTGCGGCTTGAGCATCAGTGTGACAATTCAGCCTCCGCGGCGCTGCAACAACTATTTGATTTAATCCTACATTTATTTCCAGTTATAATTTTTCATTTATAACTAATATTTTCTGTGTTTTACGGAATATCTTTATTGTTCAAAACTGGATTTCCTTTATACTAGAAAATGAGGAGTGTTACAGATGATAAAGAAACCCTTCAAAGATATTGAACTTTCTCTTTTAGGTATGGGAAATATGCGCCTGCCGATTATGGAAGGCGGAAAAGACAAAGACATCGATTACGAAAAAGCTTCAGAAATCATTGATATTTGTATGAAAAACGGAATTAACTACTATGATACAGCTCATGTTTATCATGGTGGCGGAGCTTCTGAAAAGTTCCTTGGGGACGTAATGACAAAATATCCCCGCGATTCATATTACCTGGCAACAAAGTTCAACATTGGCGCTGAAAAAGATTACAAAAAATGTTTTGAAGCTCAGCTTGAACGCATGAAGACAGATCATATGGACTTTTATCTGATTCACTGTATTCTGGACAATAATATGCAGGAATATATTGATTCAGGAGCTGTGGATTATTTTATTGAACAGCAGAAAGCCGGTCGTATTACATATCTTGGTTTCAGCTCACACGCTTCTGTGGAAACTCTGGAAAAATTTGCTTCCCTCCGTCAGTGGGATTTTGCTCAGATTCAGTTAAACTATTTTGACTGGATGTACGGAAATACAAAGAAGGAATATGAAATTCTTGCAAGCCGCAATATTCCTGTTATTGCTATGGAATCTGTTCGTGGTGGACGTTTGGCTCAGCTTACTCCTGATGCAGAAAAACTGCTTAAAGACTGCCATCCTGACTGGAGCATTCCTTCATGGGCTTTCCGCTGGCTTATGAGACTTCCAGCCCTTACTGTAAGCCTTAGTGGCATGACCACAAAAGACCAGGCACTTGATAATATAAAGACATTCACAGACGTTGAACCGCTTACAGATGAAGAAGAAAAACTGCTTTTCAAAGCTTGTGACATCTTCCACGAACAAGTACAGGTTCCATGTACAGCTTGCCGTTACTGTACTGACGGATGCCCTGTTCAGATTAATATTCCGGAAATCCTTAAAGTTTATAACCAGTACAAACTTCAGGGTGGATGGGCTTTGAACGGACTTAAGAATGTAAAATCAGAAGGAATGCCAAAAGACTGTGTTCAATGTGGTGCATGTACAGGACATTGTCCTCAGAGCATTGACGTTCCTGCCATTATGGCTGAACTTGCCGAAGCTACAAAATAAGGTGCTTCAGCAATATACTGATTAAGGAACGTAAATTACTTCGCGAGGTTTTGAGCCGTTTGCAGGGCCTACAATGCCACGTTCTTCCATTTCTTCAACAAGGCGGGCTGCACGGTTATAGCCGATTTTCAGCCGGCGCTGAACGTAAGAGGTACTTGCTTTTCCAGCCTGAAGGACAACCTGAAGAGCTTCTTCGTAAAGAGGATCTTCTCCAAAGTCAGTTCCGTTTTCGAAAAGTTCGCCCTGTTCGTCTTCATCAGAAGTGAAGATGTCTTCATCAATATAATCAGGTTCTCCGTATTCTTTGACGGCTTCAACTACGCTTTCAACTTCTTCATCGCTGATGAATGTTCCCTGAATACGTACAGGGTTCGGATCAACTGCAGAAGCATAGAGCATGTCACCACGGCCCAGGAGTTTTTCAGCACCTGGAGAGTCTATGATGATTCCAGAGTCTGTACGGGAAGCAACCATGAAAGCGATACGGCTTGGAATATTTGCTTTAATAAGACCTGTAATAACGTTTACCGAAGGACGCTGTGTTGCCAGTACCAGGTGGATACCAACGGCACGAGACATGGCGGTAAGTCGTGCAACAACGTTTTCAGTTTCTTTTCCTGTTGTTGCCATAAGGTCTGCAAATTCATCAATGATGACAATGATGTAAGGAAGCTTTTCGGCAGCCATTTTCTGTTCCTTGATTTTCTTGTTGTAGCTTGAAATATCGCGTACGCCCATGTGATCAAGGAGTGAATAACGGCGTTCCATTTCACAGATACAGTACTGAAGTGCCTGCAGGGCTTTCTTGCTTTCTGTAATAACAGGTGTAAGAAGATGTGGAATGTCGTTATAAAGTTTAAGCTCAACAACTTTAGGGTCAACCATGATAAGTTTTACTTCGTCTGGAGAACGCTTAAAGAGGATTGAAAGAATGATTGAGTTTACACAAACCGATTTACCAGCTCCTGTTGCACCGGCAATGAGAAGATGAGGAGTTTTTACCAGGTCCAGAAGCTGTGCTTTACCAAGAATGTCTTTTCCAAGAACAACAGGAATAGCCATTTTCTTGTATTCTTCCAGGTTCTGTTCAATGATTTCACGGAAGCCAACGATAGAACGGTGGCGATTAGGAACTTCAATACCAACGGCGCGTTTACCAGGAATAGGAGCCACGATACGTACACTTGATGCTGCAAGGCGGAGTGCAATGTTGTCCTGAAGGGCAACAATCTTTGAAAGTTTTACGCCTGGAGCCGGAAGTATTTCGAACATTGTAACAACAGGACCTTTTTTAATACCGATGATTTCAGCTTCAATGTTGAATTCTGCAAGCGTGTTTTTCAGATCAACTGAAGCTTCTTTTGTTGCATCGTCAATTACCCAGTACTGGTCATCTTCATATGCTGTGAGCATGTCAGATGGAATAATGTATGGTCCCTTTTTGCGGGCGCGGCTTGAGTTTTTTGGAGCGGCTTCTTTTACGATTGTGTTGTGAACAGGCTTGTTAGCTTTTTCCTGTGCGTTGAAAAAGTCTGTAAGCTCGTCCGGAGTAAGGTTACGGGCTCCTGCTGCATTAGGATTAAGCTCTTTTGAAGTTTTCTTTTCAACGGCAATCTGAGAACCTTCGTAGTCTACATATTCAGTTTCAACTTCTTCATTAGCCTGAGTTTCTTCGAAACCTTTTTCTTCGCGGATATCATTGTCCATGTCTGCAAAAACATCAGAGGCCATAGAGAATACTGCAGCCTGGTTTTCTGTTTCAGGTTCTTCTTCCATATTCTCTTCAGGAATTTCTTCGTCTACAGGAATCTCATCTGCTTCGAGTTCCTCGGCAAGGGCGCACTTAGATTCAAGAACTGGATCGAAGTCTTCTTCGTCTACAGGAATCTCATCTGCTTCGAGTTCCTCGGCAAGGGCGCGCTGAGATTCAAGAATTGGATCGAAGTCTTCTTCGTCTTCTTCATCATTGTCGTCTTCGAACATAACTTCAAAGTCGTCATTGATATCCTCTTCTTCAGGAATTACAGCAGGTTCTTCTATTTCTGGCTCTGGTTCTTCGTCTTCAAGAATGATTTTTGTTCCGTATTTTGATTTTACGGGTGCTTTGGGAAGCTCAGGTTCAAGTTCTTCTTCCTCATCTTCATCACTTGTCAGATCGATTCTGGAAGGGTAAGGAGAGGTTTTTTTTTGAACATAAGTTTCTTCTGTTTTCTTCTGAATATAATTTGCAGCTGCATAAGGGTTTTCTTCTTCAGGAATGTATGGTTCATCCTGTGGAATATAAGAATCATCTTCTGGTGTTGGTTCATCATATTCTATTGGAGGAACGTTGGAATCATCGATTATTTCTGTTTCCTGAACCGGATTGTCAAAGTAGTCTGCATCGTATTCAGGTGGAAGTGTTTCCGGTGCCGGTGGAACGTTGTTCCATTCAAGGTCATCATTTGCAGGTTCAGTTTCAGGTTCATCAGGCTGGGTAAGGGCTGCAAATTCTTCATTTGAAAGGAGAGGACCGGCAGGTTCTTCTTCCTGATTTTCTTCAGTCTCTTCTGAAACAGTTTCATCATTATTTTCGAGAATTTCTTCTTCAGGAATGGAAACTTCTTCTTCTAGAGTTTCTTCCGGTTCATCAATATCAAAACTGTATTTTTCGTAAACTGTGGCGTTAGGAATTTCATCACTGTTTGATTCTTCTACAGTTTCATCTTCTGTTTCCGGAGTTTTATCAAAGGATTCAGTGAATGCCGGATGAATTTCGATATCTTCTTCAGTTTCTTCAACTTCTTTCTTTTCTGAAGTTTCTTCTGAATCTTCTTCTTTAGTTTTGTTTAAAAGTGGTTTGAGAACTGGTTTTTGAAGCGGCCGTTTTTTCTGTGGAGTACGATTGATTTTATCGGCAATAATACCTGCAGCCAGAAACTCCATAATAACGAGCATAATACCTGTAACTGCAACAATAGAAATTTTTACTGCAGGGAACTGGGCATAATGCATTCCCATTTCTGTAATAGAACGGATGATTTTTTCACAGATTACGCATGTAAAGAATGGAACAATAGCTGTAAGAAGGCGGAAAGCCTTGCGTGCAGTCCATGTTGTGGCAAAGCAGGAAAGACCTGCTGTCAAAAAGAATGCCGGAATCAGGATACTTGAAAATCCGTAAACGGAATAAAGCATTTTTCCAAGGGTTACAAAGAATCCGGACTGGTATGTTCCAAAGTCCAAAAGCTGCATAAGCAGAGTTATACTAAACAGGGCGGCAAAAATTAAAAGTACAATTCCTGAAATTAAGTTAGTTTTAGCTTGTGTCGATGGTTTCATACCTAGAATATCGGCTTAAAAACGGGTCAGTTTAGAATTTTTGGAGGAAATCTTCTTAAAAGAGCCTTTCTGTGGTAAACTTGAAATATGAAAGCTTTCATAAAAACAATCGGAATTCTGACTTCTGGCGGCGATGCACCGGGCTTAAATGCTGCTATCCGTGCAATCTGTATCAGTGCAAAAGAAAAATACGGAGCCAAAGTCCTTGGTTTTAAGAACGGATATCGTGGCCTTATAGAAAATAATTTTGTAAAAATGTCTGATTTTGATATGGAAGCTCTGCTTTCTATGAGCGGAACCTGTCTAGGAACTTCCCGTGAAAAGCCTTTTAAGGCAACTGAAAAAAATGCAGTAACGGGGAAAATGCCTGTAGAATCAATTAAAGAGACTTTCAAGAAAAATAAGCTTGATGTTCTTTTCTGTCTTGGCGGTAATGGAACAAATACGACCGCAAGTCTTCTTGCAAAAGAGGGACTTCCTGTAATAGGGCTTCCAAAAACAATTGATAATGATATTTATGGAACAGAAGTAACTTTTGGTTTTCATTCAGCAATTGATGTAGCTTCAGAAGGAATCAACCAGATTCGCCCCACTGCAAAAAGTATGAGCCGTGCCATGGTTGTTGAAATTATGGGACATAAAGTGGGATGGCTTGGACTCTATGCAGGTGCCGCTGCAGGAGCAGACATAATTCTGCTTCCGGAAATTCCTTATGACATAAAGGTAATTGCAAAGCATATAAAAGAACTCCGTGCCGGAGGCCGTGAATATATTATTGTCGCTGCAAGCGAAGGGGCTCTTTCGGTAGACGAAGCAAAGCTTGATAAAAAGGCATTCAAGAAGGCGCGGGCGGCTATGACAGAGAGTGTGGGATTCAGGATTGCCCGCGAGATTGAAGAAGCAACAGGCATGGAAACCCGAACTTCGGTTCTTGGTTACACACAGCGCGGGGCTGCTCCAAGCCCGAAAGATATTGTTCTTGCAACTCAGTTCGGTGTTGCCGCCGTTGAGTTTGCAGCCCGAAAAGAATTCGGCATTCTTGTTGCAATGAAAGACAATAAGATTATTGGTTTTCCGCTTTCAGAAGTTGAAGGCCGCGTAAAAACAATCCCAATGGATGATTCTGTTCTTCAAAGCCAGCGGGCTCTTGGTGTTTGTTTCGGAGACTAAGCGATGTACGTGTGGGAAGAAAAACAGAATAATTTTAAATGTCACTATTGTCCTGTGTGTAATGGTTTTGGCTGTGTAGGCCAGCTTCCGGGCTTAGGCGGCGTTTACGAAAATAAAAACTTTCAGTTGAACTGTTCTGCATGGAAACAGATTCGTGACAATAATCCTGAACTTCTGGATGATATTACTTCAATAAAAGTGACAAGAAATAAACTGCGTTGTGGTCCTGTAACCGGGGCTCAGGAAAATATCGGTTTTGCAGAAGAAAAGGATTTTTATTTTCCATATTTTGAGGCATCAAAGAATTCGGGGATTGGAGTTTGTGTAGGAGACGGTTGTCCTGATGAAAAACTTCAGTACGGTCTTGAAGCTGCAAAGGCTTGCGGCTTTGTGGCACGTAATGGAGACTCTTCTGGAGCGGCATTTTTCCTGAAACCTTATCCGCTGGAAGTTTTGAAAAAGCGGGTTGAACTGATTAAAGATACAGCATCTTTCATAGGCATGGATATTGATTCTTACAATATTCTTACAATGCGAAAACTTGTGAACCTTGAAAAGAAAACCGCTCAAGACCTTAAAGCTTTCAGAAATCTTTTTGAACAGCCTTTTGTAATTAAAGGTGTGTTTACGGCGGAAGACGTTGAACTTGTAAAACAGATTAAGCCTGACGTTGTATTTATTTCAAACCATGGCGGACGCATAGAAACCCGGGTAGGAAGTTCTGCAGAATTTCTGGTGAACTATGGTGAAGAACTGAAAAAATACTGTAAGGAAATCTGGATTGACGGCGGAATCCGCACAAAGGAAGATGTTCAGACGGCTTTGTATTTTGGTGCAGAGCGGGTACTTCTTGCCCGTCCAATTATCTCTGCCCTGACAAAAGGCGGAAAAGAAGAAGTTGAAAAATTGATTTCTTTGCTTGTAGACTGAAGCGGCAGGGACACGAAGGGCGCGAAGCGTTCCGAGCTGGCCGAAGGACAGCGAGGAATGAGGGTGACTGAACCCGGAGTGGCCCGGCGGGCAGCAAGGCTGCCCGCGCCGCAAAAAAAAATTAAAGAAACCAAATATAAAAATCTCACTAGTTTTTAAAAAGAGCATTCATTAAACTTAAGGCATGAAAACACTTTTTAATGAAGGCTGGCAGTTTGCAGAAAGCCCTGTTGAATACGAAACAATGTATAATGATGGAAAACCTGTCCTTTTTGAACCGGCTGATTATTTTTCAGAAGCAGAAAAACAATCTTACAAATCAGTTCATGTGCCTCATGACTGGATGATAACAAACACCCGCGCATTATATAGAAATTCCATCGGGTATTACAAAAAGACATTTTCGCTGACAGAAATAGAGAAAAAACATTTTGCACTTCTTTTTGAAGGCGTTTATATGAACAGTGCAGTTTTTGTAAACGGAAAACTTGCAGGCGTGTGGCGTTACGGCTATGCACAGTTTGAATATGATATTTCAGATTTTGTTCAGAAGGGCGAAAACGAAGTTCTTGTAATCTGTGTTTATCAGAGCCCGAACACAAGATGGTATTCTGGTGCCGGAATTATCCGGGACGTTAGTCTTATTGAAACAGGAAATGATTTCCTTGTTACAGACGGAAACTATGTTCGGATTCGGAAACAGGCTGGCGAAAAGTGGTCGCTGAAAGTAAGTACTGAAGCGGCTTTTGAAAGTGACGGGCTTAAGATGAAATATTCTTTGAGCCGGAAAGAAAGGGGGGAAGTAGTTGCGGCTTGTGAAGCAGAACTTTCAAAACTTTCGGATACAGAAAATGAAAAACTTCTTTCTGTAGTTTCAGGATTAAACGGACGGCACATAGCAAAGTGCGAAGTTGAAATGACTGTTGAAAACCCTGAACTTTGGGATTGTGATGCTCCGAATCTTTATGTTCTGAAAACAGAGCTTCTTTCAGCAGACGGAACACTTCTGGATGTAAAAACCGAAAATATAGGGTTCCGTACAGTTGAATTCGACAAAGATAAAGGAATGTTCCTGAACGGCGTTCATACGAAACTTTATGGCGTGTGCCAGCATCATGACCTTGGCGGGCTTGGAGCCGCTTTTGATATAAACGCTTTACGCCGCCAGTTTATTGAGCTTAAGAAAATGGGCGTTAATGCGATCCGCACTTCACATAATCCGATTCCGACCGCTTACATGAATCTTGCCGACGAAATGGGATTCCTGATTGATAATGACGGCTTTGATATGTGGGAAAGTTCAAAAACCACTTTTGACTATGGAAACTGGTTCAACGACTGGTGCGAACGTGACACGGCGTCATGGGTGCGTAAAGATAGAAATCATCCGTCACTTATTATGTGGAGTTTTGGTAATGAGATTTATGACACTCACGAACCAAACGGGGTTTCAATTACAGAACGCCTTTCAAAATTTGTCCGGGACTGGGATCCTGAACAAAATGCAGCCACAACTATTGCTTCAAACTATATGATGACTGAAGGCGCCTGTAACTGTGCAGAACTGACAGATGTTGTGGGCTACAATTATCTTGAACGCCTTTACAAGGAACACCACGAAAAATATCCTCACTGGAAAATCTATGGTTCTGAAACTTCTTCAACAATTCAGAGCCGCGGAATCTATCACTTCCCTCTGACAATGAACCTTGTTACTCATGATGACCAGCAGTGTTCTAGTCTTGGAAACTGTACTACAACATGGGGCTGTGAAAGTACTCAGAAGGTTATTACAAATGACCGTGATGCTTCTTTCAGTGCAGGTCAGTTTATCTGGACCGGCTGGGATTATATCGGGGAACCGACTCCTTATAACAGCACTTCAAAATCTTCGTACTTTGGACAGATTGATACAGCAGGTTTCTGGAAAGATACTGCCTGGTTTTATAAAGCCGAGTGGGGCGGAAAAAAGTTCGAACCTTTTGTTCATCTTCTTCCTTACTGGGACTGGAATGTGGGGCAGAAGATTGATGTTAAAGCTTACTCAAACTGTGATTCAGTTGAACTTTTCCTGAACGGCCGCACACTGGGCTGTCAGAAAATTGATCATGAAATGGGAACAGATCTTTTCGGCCTTTGGAATGTGGTTTATGAAAAAGGTGAAATTAAGGCTGTGGCTTATGATGAAAACGGCAAGGCTGTTGCAGAAGAAACAAAGCATTCTTTTGGCGATCCTGTAAAAGTGATGATTGATACTGAAAAGTTTGACGGCGTTTGTCATATAGGAAATATGTATTTCTTTGACATTCGAACAGTAGATAAAGACGGATACGATGTTGCCAATGCCAGAAACGTTGTTGCGGTAAAGGTTGAAGGAGACGCAGAATTTGTGTCTCTTGATAACGGCGACTCCACAGATTATGACCAGTATGTTTCAAACGTAAGACGGCTTTTTGGAAACAGACTTATGGCAATGGTTCGTGCAAAAAGTGAAACTTCAGATTTTAAAGTTACAGCTGTAAGTAAGGATCTTGCTGGTTATAAATGCATAATCGCAAACGGAAATGTACTTACTTCCCCTGAAACAGGAATGGAAGTATACGAAGAAGTGCCTCCATTAAGTGACGCTGAACTTGAAAATATTGGCGGCGAATATGCAAAGTTTGTTCCTGTAAGAAAAATTGAACAGTTGCCCCGGGGAAGTGTAAAGCTTTCAAAAGAAAATGCTGAACTTAAACTGGTTGCAAAAGTCCTTCCTGAAAATGCAACTTCAAAGGAAATAAAATTTACTCCAATGCTTCCGACTTCAGTTGTTTCTGATGCTGTAGAAGTAATACAGAAAGGAACAGACGCGGAACTGAAAGCGGTGTGCGACGGTGACTTTATTATGCGCGTAAGTGCAAATAACGGGTACAGTTATCCGGAAATCATTTCAGAGCTCGAAATGAGTGTTCAAGGAGTAGGGAACCCGAAATTCAATCCGTATAAGCTTGTAGAAGCCTGTCGTTATACAAACTTTGATAGAACTAAGCCTGAACCAAAACTTGGCTTTACAGGCGGTATTTCAACACGGGGAATTGGCGGCTGCTGGGTAAGTTTTGATAAGGTAGACTTTGGAGACCAGGGTAGTGATGAGATTCACGTACCTGCATTCTGCTGGAGTCCAAGCTGGAATATTAAAGTGTATGACGGTGAACCAGATACCGGTGAGATTTTGTTTGACGGTCAGTTTGAAGCCGAGTATGAATACAATGTTTATACTGAAAAATCTTTCCGCTTGAACAGAAGACTTTTTGGTGTTCATAAAATTTCCATCTGGGTTGAGATTGAACTTGTATGGCATGGTTTCCGTTTCACAGAAGATCTGAAAGCGTTCGGCAAATTGCGTGCTCTGGATGCAGATACAATTGTAGGCGATACTTTTGTAAAAACAAGAGATGCCGTTGAGGGTATTGGAAACAATGTAAACCTGGACTTCAAGAATATGGATTTTGGAGACGGTTCAAAAGGAATGCCTGTAAGTGCCACAAAACTTACAATTTGTGGAAAGTCCAATAAACCAAACAATTCCATTAATTTGAAGTGGTTTGGGGAAAATGGAATCTCAAGCACACAGGTCATTGAGTTTGCTCATACTGAAGATTACGAAGAAAAGACTTTTGATATTCAGGCTTTAATGGGCAGAGGTCAGATTAGTTTCGTATTCCTTCCTGGTTGTGATTTTGATTTTAAATGGTTCAAGTTCGAATAAAACTTTTTTCGATTTTTTTTGGAGAATTTGGAAATCCTGTGTTATACTTTAAGTAAGGAAAGGCACAAAGCTTTTTCAAATAAATAATATAAGGAGACACTAAAATGAGTACTAGAAAAGAGGCACGTCTCGTAAAATTCGAAATCAAACGCAACAATGAAACAACTGTTATTTGGGCAGAAGTTCCAAAACGCGCATTCACAGAAGGAAAAGTTAAAGAAGGTAATTATGTAGCCTTTGACAGTGATGAATACTGGAAAATCCTTTCTGCAAAACGTTTGAGCGTTTTCAATAAACCTGCATCAGATGCAAAAATCTACAGTAACGTTACTTTCAAAGAAAGAGACTAAAATACAAATGTCCTGAGGGTTCCTCAGGTAAAAAAGGGGGCTGTCCAGTAAGTCCTGTCATGCTGAAATGAGTTCAGAATGATATGGCCTTTGTTTTTTGGGGACAGCCTCTTTTTTTATGCCTTTTTTATGTAATAAAGAAGTTTATAGTTTTGCCATAGCATGGGCACTTGCACGAGGGTTTTGCAATAACAGGCTTCTGAAGTTCTCTGCTGAAATACGGATTATTTCACAGTCACAGTCTGCACTGGCAGTGCCTTGTCGGGGCCGTTTCATCATGGCCGATTTTTCACCAAAGAAAACTCCCTTATCATAAATAAGTTCATCATTTTCAAGTTCTTCTATAATCCGCCCTTTTTTAATAAAGAAAACAGAATCACTTTCATCGCCATTTGAGAAAATAATATCTCCCTGTTTAAGGAACAATGTATTTTGTTCATCCTGAAGAACTGAAGGATTAATGAATAGCTTTCGCTTGATAATATCTCCAATTTTTCTGGAATCTTCCGGTGGAAGCATATACATTTCACAGAACAAAAGACTGTCCAGATACTGCCACACAAAAAGGCACTGGGCAAAGAACAGGAAGCTCATGAAAAAGAAATAAACCTTAAGCATAAGAATGATGACGGAACTAATAGCTCCGTAAATAATGTTGTAGTTTGAAAGATTCATGAATTTGTTAATCCAGATGGAAATAAGGAAAAAAGAAACTGTCTGAAGTACTGCAAAAACAAAGCAAACGCCCATTTTGGGGGAAGTTCGCGGTTCAAAGCGGTAAACGCTCCAGGTGAAAATAAAAATGATCAGATAGAATAACAGATTTGAAATACGATTTAATCCGAGTTCAAAGAAGAAAGGAAAAACTTCGCGCAGAAAGTCAAAAGCTGGTTGTGAAATAAGCTGGTTCAAAACAAAAGAGACTATGACAATTGCGATAAGTCCGAGGATCAGCGTAAATTCCCCGATGAAAGTCATAAGCTGAATAACATATGCTTTCTGTGGTGTCTGATTGTGGAAAATGCGGCTGATACTTCTGGCAATTGAAAGAAAGAAAGTTCGTGCTACCCAGATTACAAAGAAACTAAGGACAACATTAACAAAAGTAACTGATCCATTCTGGGAAAAATAAACAATCAGTGATTTAATATCATAGACTGATGAAAAATTTGCGCAGAGTGCAAGGACATAGTTCATGATATCCGGATATTTATCAAGAACTACGCTTAGTAAAGACACTGCCATGAGCATGACAGGAACGAATGAAAAAACAAAGCCAAAAGAACAGGAGGCTGCACTTTCAAAAAGACTGTTACGTCCGTAATTGATATGGGTCAGATATAGAGTCTGCAGAAGTTTAGTAAAACGATTCTTTCTCATAATAAAACGGCCTTACTAAATTATATAACAAAAAGGCGGTGTGTAAACACCGCTTTTTCCTTAGAAGTTTTTCAATTTATTGTCTGCTTATTACTCTTTCGACGATTTCTGTAAGCTCGTCCTTGTCTACAGGTTCTCGGGTTCCCCAGATTTTGTCTTCCGGAAGAAGGGCTGGCATAATGCCTTTCACATACATCTGAGCAATGTGAGTAACACAGACTCGGCAGTCATAAAGGTCTTTAAGTTCTTTTGCGGCTTCCCAGTTTTCCTCATCTTTTTCACCAAGAGTTTCAAGAAGATACTGATGAACTGATGCTGCAACATGGCGGCGGTCCATTTGTTCTGCCGGGTAAATGCGCACTGTCAGATTGTCGCAAGGTTTCAGAATGCCTGAACTTAGGCGGATTCCTGTAAGTTCATCTTCCTTTGTCCATTTAATCTGGCTTTTATGGCCTGTCCATAAGTTTTCAACGATCAAAGTCTGAAGATTTACGTAATCTGGGCGGACGGGCATTTTGTGCCCGATGGCATCCATTATTTCTTTCATGCTGATTTTCAGATTTGCGTAGGTTTCTGTCTGACTTAAGTTGATGAAAGATACTGCAATGCTTCCGTCGTAAAGGGGTTTTGCAAGAATGTCCAGTCGGTCGTTATTGCGGCTGTAAGCTGTTGAAGGATTTTCAACCTTTACCAGATTTGTACCTTTTTTATAAAGGGCTTTTATGCGCTTTGCCTGAACCCCAAGAATATCCTGGTTCAATGCGATGAGTTTTTCGTTGGCAATGATGTTGTACATCCAGTCGCCTTTCTGCACACGGCGAAGGTCCATGCCAAGCATGAGCGGTGAATTCATCATACACCACATGGCAAAGTGGGTGCGGTTCATTTCTGGAGTAAGACCGTCCATGCCGATCATAAGCATGTCAGGATCGTTCCAGCCTTTATCAAGACCTGCGAACTCATCCATAATTACTGCTTTGTTGTACTGGGAGGTAACGCTTGGAGTGTAGCCGTCTACCCATGAGCCTTTTCCCGGGTTTCCCGGTGCACCAACCTGGAATGTTATGTCATTTAAGATGCGCCAGGAATTTGCCACTTTGTATGCCCAGTTCTGCGGCTGAGTTTTTCCCCATTCACAGGTACTGAAAACAAGGTCGTTATCCGGCTTGATTTTGTTGATTTCTTCAAGAAGTTTTGCGTAAGAAGAAAGTGTGTTTTCCTGACGGCGGTGGTTCATAAGGCGGATTATATTTTTGCCTTCTTTCAGTGTGATTGTGATGGCGTCTGACTCTTTGAAAGTTTCTTTGCTTTCTGTTGCGGGAAGGAAAGCGTCAAAGAAAAGGGTGGAACCAGCGTCATATGCGCCCTTCGGGGCTGTGGCCTCCGAGCTTGAAACGGCGTCATGTGCGCCCTTCGGGGCTGTGGCCTCCAAGCTTGAGACTGCAACATGTGCGCCCGCTGGGACTGCAGCATCCGTGCGTATCACGGCGTCATGAGCGCCCTTCGGGGCTGTGGCCTCC
>JAHBAD010000160.1 GCA_018385395.1 Treponema sp. | reverse complement strand
CTATCGGCTCACTTTTAAATCTTCCTTGGAATAAATGACCAGAACAATCATATTTATGATTAAAATAATAAACATAACTATTCGAAAGATTTTGAACAAATAAACTAAGGGTTTCTTTAGGTGCATTTCCTAATAGAATATGAACATGATTGCCCATTAAACAATATGAATAAATCTTTACTTCCAACTGGTCCGCATATTTAAAAACCCTTTTTAAAAAAAATTCGCAGTCTTTTTCGTCATAAAATAATAACTGCTTATTATTTCCTCTTAAAATTATGTGATATTTTTGTGATGATGATTCTTTTCTCGGTTTTCTTGCCATTTTTTCCCTATACACTATATATAGGGGAAAAAAAGCTAAAACAGGAAACACTATATTAAAATTTTTCAAAAAATTTTGGGGTCTAGGGGTCTGTCCCCTATTATTAGTATTAATAGGGGACATATTAATAGGGGACAGACCCCTAAATTCAAGTTAAAAATGAAGGACCTGTTCCGAGAGAAACAGGTCCTTCATTTATTTACTAAATTAAAATTCCGTTATAAAGCTTCAAGATCAATTTCACATGCAGCACATGGAACTGTAATGTTCCAGTTTTCAAGAACTGCAGGGTGAACTTCACCAAAGATTCCAACTTCCTTTCCATCAACTAAGAGAGCTGCCTGACGTCCAGGAATAAAACGTGGATCAGAAGCTTCTTTTACTTCATATTTATGATCCAGGAAATATACAAGAGAAGCAACTTCTGAAGCCAGATTGTTGAAGTTTGCTTCAGCACCGGCGTACAGGAAGCCAAGGTGATGACGTGTTGTTGTACCTGTATTTTCATCTTCCTTAAGGTATGCAACTTTACCGATTTCAAAGATTTTGTGTGGGAAAATTGCATTTGCAGAACCACTTTCAGCTCTGAGCAGTGAAGAAATGATTTCAGGACGGATGAACTGATAGTTCTCGCTCATTGGGTTAGCAATTTCGATAACCTTTGATCCGTCTATCAGCATATTGTCGATGTAATCTTTTTTGCTTCCAACATAGTTAAAAATCATTTCCTGATAACCAAGACCTACCATCAGGTCGCGTGTTTTACGACTGAACTGTGTAAGTGGTGAAAGACGGCCGATTGTGAATGAGTTTGGCTTCTGTGATTTGAAGCTTGAAAGGTTCATACCAATCATTACGTCTTCGATGATATCAACTTCATGGAGGAAGTCGTTACGGTAAGGGGCCGGCCAGAGAGTGATTTCTTCGCCATTTGTTTCAACTTTGCTTCCCATGCGTGTAAGTGCATCTACAACTGTTGGCATATCCAGTTCTGATCCCAAAAGCTTGTTTACAGCACCAAGAGTTGTTTTTGTAGATGGCTGGAAGTAGTAAGGAGCAACGATATCTTTTCCAAGACCTGTATCATAAGGATGTTTACAAAGAATAGGTTTGATTTCGTATCCCTGATCAGCAAAGTCACATGCAACGATGTTTGCAGAAAGAATCAGGTTTTCGATATTGTCACCTGTAAGTTCAACCATAAGATCTTTGTCACCAACCTGAACGGCACCAAGAGTAGCTGAGTTGATGATTGGAGCCATAGAAAGTGTTTCACCTTTAGCATCTGAAAGGAGCGGGAACTTCTTCATATCCTGAAGAATCCATCCGAAATCCTTTCCTTTTGGATGATCTGTAAGAATCTGACGGCAAGTCATTGGTTCTGTGCACTGAAGAGGAACGAATGAAGTTGTGTCAGGGTCTACAGCATGGTATTCAACAGGGAATTCAATCTGATCAACACGGTAAAGTCCCATAGAAATAGACTTTCGTTTGCGTCCGAAGTTCCATGCCAGTTTTTCCTGTGTCTGAATAATATCGCGCAGCATAGGATCATCGATTGGTTTACCAGCAATCATAAATGCTACCATATATGGACGAACGTCTTTCAGTTCAGGGTCAACGTTTACAACGCGATTTTCATAATCCAGGATTTTTCCTTCACGACTCAGGAATGTTTCGTAATCAGCAGTTTTTCCGCCTGCATGAATGCGGAGCTGACGAGCAACACCGTTTGTAGACCAAAGGTCAGGGCGGTTTGTATCATTAAGTTCGATTTTTACAACGCGTTCAGCTTCCGGAAGAGACATATCCGGTTTTTCATCAAGTTCAGCCTTTGCACATGGCAGAAGATCTTCGAGTGTATCATAGTCGTATTTCTTTCCAAGACTCTTGAAGAACAAATTTTCATTACATTCAATTTTTGGCATAGTCATTCCCTTTATAATAAAGAATACATCATTATATAGTAAAAACCGCTCTAATTTCTAGTATTATATTATTTAATCAGAGGGGACAGACCCCCACACACACAATCTTTACATTCTAAGGGGACAGACCCCTATTCTACCCCTATTCAGACCTCTATTTCAGGCGAATTGCTAAAGTTCAGGTTGCAGGAAAAAGCGAAGCAGTTACGGTTTATGAACCTATGACTAAATTCGCCTCAGAAGTGAGAAAAAAAGAACTGGAACTTTTTGCTAAAGGACTGCAGCTCTTTGACGAAGGAAAAATCATCGAAGCACAGAAAATTTTGAATCAAATATAAATGATGCTCCAAGTTTAAAATATGCAGAAAAATGCAAAGAAATAATCAATACAAATGCTTTCCAGGCTGAAAACTGGAACGGAATCTGGATTGCCTCATCAAAATAACTAAGTTTTAAAATAATTATTAATGCTGGCAGTCTATTTACATTCATTAGAGAAATATAACATAATATAGGTGTACGAGAGAGCAAATTAAAAAAGTTTTAGGAAAACGAAAATGATTACTTTTGATCAGTTTATCTCGCGAATGCCTGATCCAAAGGATTATGCCAGCTTTATTTGGAATGGTCCCTTTATATCGAACCTGGTTATTTCAGAAATTGATGTTAAAAATAAAATTGTGTTCTTTACCGACGGAACACCAATTACTTTCACAGCAATGGAGAAGAACTTCAGTGCAGTGAGAGTTCTTCCCCGCCGTGAAATGGAAAATTATTTACAGCCGTATTCAAGATAATAAGCATCAATCTGCTTCTTGATTTCCGGAGTGATCACTGTTTTATCACCTTTTTCATAAAGAGCTTCAACAACATCATCCATTGTTACAATGGCACAGGTTTTGAAACCGTATTTTTCAGAAATCATTTCAAGAGCTGATTTGTTTGTATCCAGCCCTTTTTCCATTCTGTTCAGACTGATGATTTCACCAACAATTTCTACTTTTCCCTGTGCTGTTACAATAGGATAAGTTTCTTCGATTGATTTTCCGGAAGTTGTAACGTCTTCAATAATTACAACACGATCACCGTCCTTAATTTTACTTCCAAGAAGAATACCTTCATCCCCGTGGTCTTTTGCTTCCTTACGGTTTGAGCAGTAACGGATTTCCTTTCCGTACAGTTCTGAATAAGCCATTGCTGTACATACAGCAAGAGGAATACCCTTGTAGGCTGGTCCAAAAAGAACGTCAAAGTCATCACCAAAGTTTTCGTGAATTGACTGTGCGTAAAATCTGCCAAGTCTGATAAGCTGGCTTCCTGTTACGTAAGCACCGGCATTCATAAAAAAAGGAGATTTACGCCCGCTTTTCAAAGTGAAATCGCCAAATTTGAGAACCTGGCTTTCGAGCATGAAGTTAATAAAATCTATTTTATACTGATCCATAATGTCTAAATCTTACCTTCTTTAATTGTTATAGTCGAGAGAAAAAATCGGCAAACTGAGGAAAGGTGTATAAACTGTTTCACCCGGTTCTATTTCATTTTGATTCAAAACACTGTCCAAAATAGAAATTCCCGAATCTATATACACAGGTTTTTCTTTTGTACCCAAAGCAGGTTTTCTAAACTTATCACTTGCTTCAGGGGCTGTCCCCGTAAACGGTGTATCTTTTTTAATATCAGGAAGAAGCCGGGAATAATCTCCGGAATTGTTCCAGTACATATAACCGTGATCAACAGAATCTCTTACCCCAAAAATCTGCTTTTGAATGTAGTCTGCATCATAAAACAGACGGTCATAACTTACATTCAGGTAGAAAGCCTGAACCCACGGACGGATAATTGCACGGTTGCGGCAGATTACTGTGTTACGGAATGTTCCATAATAGTAAATGCGGTAAGTTCGGTCTGCGGCCGGAGCATAGTTCAGGAATGACTGTTCAAAGTGACTCGGATAGAACATTGGGCCGATTACATCCACATATTCACACAATGTTTCTGCATCCTGACCTGTTCGTGTTCCTGAACGGTACCAGCCGTTTGCCCCGTAAATATCAATTCCAATCGGTGCATTAATGTTTTCACGTGCATAAGACAAAAATGAAATGAGAGCCGATTCTTTATCCATACCTTTGTCCTGCCAGCGATACTGTGCATTACGCAGATTGTAGCCGTCTGTCGGGAAGCGGATATAATCAAACTGGATTTCATCAAAGCCACGGGAAATAAGTTCATTTGCAATCTGAACATTATATTCCCAGACTTCCTGACAATATTCATCAACCCAGTTTTCATCGTAATAAAGCGGAGTTTTGCTTATCACATTTCCAGCTTCATCTTTTACTTCCTCATATTCTTTTATGCCAACCCAAGGCTTATTGTTTACCCTGTCCCATACAGCGTATTTTGCGCCTCCGTAATTTGCCAGATTCTTGTCTTTAAAAACTACAATTCGGGCAATAAGATAAATATCATCTTTTTTGAACTCGCGGACAAACTCATCAAGGTTCAAAGCATAAAGAGAAGTTTTTGCTTTTTTCAGGATCCGTTCATCTTTTGAATCATAACGGAGAAGCCCGTAGTCATCTTTCATGTCAATAACCACACTGTTCAAATCATTATCTTTAATGAGCTTCTTACAGGCAGCCATGCCTTCCGGAGTACGACAGCGGTATGCCGAAGCGTATACTGCTTTTTTTCCGTCAGCAATATCTGCATAAGGCGAATTTACAGTTCCAGGATAAAGAAGCCAGAGTTCGCTCAAAGTGACAGGTTTACGGAAACCTGAGCGGTTTGCAGGAATATATGCAGCGTTCACCATGCCCTGCACAGCACTAAATGCTTTGTGCCAGTTCTGAACTGCACTTGGAATTCCAGGACTATCCAGTGAATGCAGCTCTACTGAACCAAATCCTTCGATTGTAGTAAACATCAGAACATTATCAACAGTGGTAAGACCGTCAATAACATTGAGCATTTCATAGTCTTTATAAATCAATTCTGCATTTTTTGTGTCCCAGTTGAAGCGGTAAATGCGGGGAAGAAATGTCTGAGAAACATAAATTTCAGAAATCATTTCGCCGTCATCACTTTTTCTTGGCAGAACGTAAATATCGGAGATTTCATCTGTAGATGTAAGTGAAGGCATTTTTTCAAAACCCTCATCCAGGTCAATCCATTCAGGTTTATTAAATTCCGGATAACAGTATGAAAATCCCAGCAAAGGATGACTCATAAAAACGACCGAACGGCCTTTAATTGTTGCCACCGCAACCGCTTTTATACCAGGAGTAATCATACTCATACTTCCTAGAGCTTTCCATGAAAGCCCGCAATCCAGTGAATAATAAACCTGATTCTTTGTTGCTACGACTATTTCATTCTGATTCATTGGATTTACTGCAAAATCCTCAAGGGTGTTAACCTGCTGCTCAAGCCAGACTTTTTCACCGTCATATTTTTTTATAGTAAGAAAAGGAAGCCCTTCATTTCGTTCTTCGAAACTTTTCAAATCTGGCGAATATATAACACCTTTAGTTGTACGCAAAAGCCAGCCTTCGGGGTCTGTCCCCCTTGTCTCGCCCGTTTTCCCGGGGTCTGTCCCCTCTTTCCCCTTCTCAAGACGGATAATCTGGTCTACACGACCTTCAGTCCATAAAGGGATAGCGTTATTTGAGGATGTAATTCTGTAAAGCCCCTTGTCAGAGCCAACCAGAAAACTGGAATTATCCTTTTCACCTGTTGCCGTCACCTCGGGCAGCTGATAAAGAGGTTTAATTTCCTGAGCCGACAATGGTGCCGTGCTCAAAAGCAATGCGAGTACGAAAATGAGAATAGTCATACTACATTCATCGGAGAATTTTCAGGCAGAGGTTAGAGATTTTTAAAGTAGGAGCCCCTTACGGTAGCGGACCAAAGCAGAAGCTACACCAGCGGCAGCTCGCAGGGTGGCATTGTTTTAACGCGAGGACTTTGTTCAGAGGGCAAAAACTGTGTCTTGAGCGCGATGGCTTTGCCCCAGCCGCCCTGCGGGACTTTCTCTCGGGCTGTGCGACTTTGTTCAGAGCGCAAAAACTGTGTCTTGGGCGCGGTGGCTTTGCGATAGGCGCATAACTTTGTCATGGGTGCGGTGGCTTTGCTGTGGGCGCATCACTTTGTCCTGGGAGCGGCGGCTTTGCGATGGGCGCAGAACTTTGTCCTGGGAGCGGTGGCTTTTTTGCGAAAAACTCACACCAAATGCTATCTTTCAGACAAAAAGTGTGAGGCTGCAGTCAATTTTTGAGCCTGCTCACTGTAAATATATGGCAAAACTCACACCTTTTCGCCGTTTTCCCAAAATGGTGTGAGTTTTTACTCTATCCCCTACCGAACCAACCTCATTTTCCACAAAAAAAATCACACCAAAAGGCCATTTTCCCCAAAAAGGTGTGAGTTTTCGGACAAATTTTCACCCAGAACCATATTTTCAGATAAAAAAAAGCCCGGAAACCGATGAAACGCAATTCATCAGCCTCCGGGCAGGTTAGTGTTATATTCTCTCCTCCTAAAGGATATAAAACTGTTTAATTGTGACTACTGCTCATCACGCAGGAAGTCGACGGCGAAATAATCCGCATTGAATCCGACTGCGAGTTTAGAATTAATGTTAGAAGTTCCTTCACTTACTGTCGGAGCAATACTTGTAATTGCATCACGACATTCATACTTAGCTGGGTCTGTCATTGCTTCCCAAACATCATTTTCCAGATAAGCAACTTTTACAGCACTTGTTGTTCCAATTTTTCCTTTATTTAAGTAAGAAATAACCGGATCATACTTATACCATTTTGGATCAGAATCAACGCTATCTTTATTCAACTGAATATCAGTCCAGTTTCCGAGTATCCGTCAATTCTAGACTCGTAAACAAGTTTTTCTAAGTTGAGTACACTAGTTTCCGAGGTGAAAAATGAAGGCAATACTGACCAAATCGGAAAAAGAA
>JAHBAD010000149.1 GCA_018385395.1 Treponema sp. | reverse complement strand
GTATTATTCTATTATAACGTGAATTTTTTAAAAAGAAATAAAAATCTCCAAAATGTAAATCATTCTTATTAGTCAATGTATTGTATATTTATACAATTTTTTGTATATTTATGCACATCAATAAGAAATTTATTCTCAATATAAAATATTAAGAGGTGAAATTATGGCAAAAGGAAAAGTAATTCTTGCTTATTCTGGTGGACTTGATACAACAGTTATCATCCCATGGCTTAAAGAAAACTATGATTATGATGTTATCGCTGTTTGTATCGACGTTGGACAGGGTGATGACTGGGAAGCAATAAAAGGCCGTGCCCTTAGAACTGGTGCTTCAGCTTGTTACGTTGTTGATGCACGTCAGGAATATATTGAAGAATACATCTGGCCAGCACTTAAAGCAAATGCTGTTTATGAAGATGAATATCTTCTTGGTACATCAACAGCACGTCCTTTGATTGCAAAGATTCTTGTTGAATATGCCCGCCAGGAAGGCGCTGTTGCAATCTGTCACGGTGCAACAGGTAAAGGAAACGACCAGGTTCGTTTCGAATTTGGTATCAAAGCTTTTGCTCCAGATCTTCAGGTTATTGCTGCATGGCGCGATGACAAATGGAATATGGACAGCCGTGAAGCTGAAATCAAATTCCTTGAAGATCGTGGTCTCGAAGTTCCATCAAAGAAAGATCAGTCATACTCACGCGATGAAAACATCTGGCACCTTTCTCACGAAGGTCTTGAACTTGAAAAAGTTGAAAATGAGCCAAACTACAAACACATGCTTAAGAACACAACTGTTCCTGAAGAATGTTCAAATGACGGTGAATATGTAACAATCGATTTTGAAAAGGGTATTCCAGTTGGCTTGAATGGTAAAAAGATGAACGGTCTTGAACTGTTGAGCGAACTGAACGTTATTGGCGGAAGAAACGGTGTTGGTCTTGTAGATATCTGTGAAAACCGCTTTGTAGGTATGAAGTCTCGCGGCGTTTATGAAACACCAGGCGGATCAATCCTTTACTTTGCTCACAGAATGCTGGATCACATTTGTCTTGACCGCGAAACCTATCACTTTAAACAGCAGATTTCTCTGCGCATGGCTGAACTGATTTACGAAGGAAAATGGTTCACAACTCTTATGGATTCTTGTATGGCTTTTGTTGATAAAGCTGAAGAAAACGTAACAGGCTGGGCTAAAGTAAAAGTTTGCAAAGGTGCTATCCGTGGTGCTGGATCAGGGTCTAAATACAGCCTGTACAATGAATCAATTGCATCATTTGCAACAGGTGAACTTTATAACCACAAAGACGCTCAGGGATTCATCACACTGGCAGGACTTCCACTTAAAGTTCGTGCTATGATGGAACAGCAGGTTGGCGAAGGTCAGGCTATTGCAGAAAGCAAAAACCTGAAAAAACGCCCTACAGAGTAGCCTAAAATCGAAGAACCGTTAAAAAGCAAGCCGAAAGGGTTGCTTTAGGTTCATCGAGAAAACGGCTCACAAATCAGCTGTGCTGATTTGCCTAAAATCGAAGAACCGTTAAAAAGCAAGCCGAAAGGGTTGCTTTAGGTTCATCGAGAAAATGGCTCACAAATCAGCTGTGCTGATTTGCCTAAAATCGAAGAACCGTTAAAAAGCAAGCCGAAAGGGTTGCTTTAGGTTCATCGAGAAAACGGCTCACAAACCAGCTGTGCTGGTTGAATCGGTATGATATTCTTTAAAAAAAATCCACAATGACAATAAACGCAAAGCAACTCGAATTTATTTTAGACAATACTCCTGCTTCCCAAAATATTATGCTTATGGGAAAACACGGAATCGGTAAGTCCCGCATTCTGGAAGATTATTTTTCAAAAAAAGGCCAGAAGGTTGTCACACTATTCTTAGGTCAGATGGCAGATCCTTCGGACCTGATCGGGCTTCCTGAAAAAAATAAAGAAACCGGAAAGACCGATTTTATGATGCCTTACTGGTTTCCGAACGATGGTTCTCCGATTGTTCTTTTTCTGGACGAATTGAACCGAGCCCGTCCTGAAGTTCTGCAGACTATTATGGATTTGACTTTGAACCGTAAACTGGCTGGAAAATCTCTTCCTGCCGGAAGCCGTATTATCTCTGCCGTAAATAACGGAAATGAATATCAGCTTACAGACCTGGACCCGGCGCTGGTAAGCCGTTTCAACATTTATGAATTTGCGCCAAGTGTTGAAGACTGGATATCCTGGGCAAAGAGCGCAGGAATTGATGAAAGAGTTGTTTCTTTTATTGAAGGAAATCCTGAATTTCTTGACTGCTATGAAAACGGAGAAGCAGAAAATCTGGAACGTACTCCTGACCGTCGAAGCTGGGAACGTGTAAGTGAAATCCTCAAAAAATTCTCTGAAATTACTTTTGAACTTAAGCCTCTTATAAGCGGCATTATCGGATCTGAAGCAACTTCTGTATTTTTTGAATATGCAAAGAGCGAGAAAAGTCTTTCCGTAAAGCAGATTTTTTCTTCCGATTTTTCTCTGATTGAATCTGAACTTCGCGAAATGGGCATTAGCGAAATCACAAAGCTTAATAATTCGTTTTTCAAATATCTTGAAAGCTTTTCTGAAGACTGTACTGAAAATGAAGCCTGTAAAGTTTCGGAAAACCTGAATAAATATTTTGATCTTCTTCCGAATCTTTCAAAAGAATACATGATGCATTTTATCAGTCTTTGTTCTGCAAGTGTTTATCCAAAGACTCTTGTGTTTATAACTGAACACTGCGGTGCTTTGTATAAAAAGATTCTTGATTCAATCAGCAATTAGAATTTGATGACCCTTATAGAAAAAAAACTGAAAGATATTATGGCCTCATGGTTTTATAAGGAACCGCTTTTGTTTTCTGCAGTCTGTAGTCACAGACTTCTGGAAAACCCGGCACTTTCAGTTCCTTTCAGAACAGGAAATTTTCATATCGAATTCAGTTCAAAGTTTCTTGAGGGCTTTTCAGAAAATCTTCTTGAAGAATATTTCAAGATTGAAGTTTTCAGAATCCTGCTTCTGCATCCTTATTCCCGCCAGCCTTACAATGCAAAAAAACTGATTCTTTCACTGGCAAGTGATGTGACAATTGCTCAGGTTCATAAGCTTCCTGATGGCGTCATTCTTCCAGGCGTTGAATATATGAAAAGCCGGGATCCTGCTTACGCTCGTGCTTTTGAAAGTCCCGGAAAAGTTTTCATGTACGAAAATCTTTCTTTTGAAGAGTGGTATAAAAAGCTTTATGATTTGATTTCTGCTTCGAAGAAGGGACAGAATACCGGTAGTGATGAGTTTTCTGAAAACCTCCTTGCAAAGGCTGATGAAAGTGCTGCATTATGGGAAGAAAACGAAGAAGCCCAGAATAAAATAAAAGATGAAATTAAAAAGGCTGAAGTCGACGAAGGCTGGGGTGGAATAGGCGGCGAACTTGAACGTTCATTAAAAGATGAAGCCGATTTTTCTTTTGATTACAGACGGGCACTTTCTAAGTTCCGAGCAAATATTGTAAGTTCTACCCGGACATTAACCAGAATGAAACCAAACCGTCGTTTTGGGTTTAAAGCTATGGGAAGCCGTTATGACCGTAAAGCAAATATTCTCATTGCAGTAGATGTAAGTGGTTCCATTACAGATGAAAGTTTCAACCATTTTTACAAGGCAATAAAAAATATTTTTTTTCTTGGAATCATTGAAAAAATTGATGTGATTTTTTTTGACACTAATTTGAAAAATCTGAAACCGGTTACTTTCAAAAAGAAAATTGACCTTGGAGAAATTAAAGGCCGCGGAGGAACAAACTTTCAGCCCGCAATTGATTTTTACTTTGAACATAAAACTGAATATAACGGATTAATTCTATTTACTGACGGACAGGGACAGATTCCTTTTATGAAAGGAAGCAGTTCGAATATTTTATGGATAATTTCCAATAGAAGTGATTATGAAAAATGCCGTCAGTGGATAAATAATCTTCCGGGGAATAAATCAACTTATCTTCCGTTTTAGAAAAGTATAGAATAGGAGTTATAGAAAATGATTGGCGAAAAAGAATCGGATTACTGGAAACAGAAACTAAATGAATTTCAGCATAAAAATATGACACGGGCAGGGGCAGACCGCCTGAACTTTTCTGATGTTAAAGATGAAATTAAAAACTTTGAAAAAAATCATCCTGAACTTAAAGCAAAATCTTCAGATAACGGTTCTTATATCACCTGGGAAATTCTTGTAACTTCCAGTGTTAAGTTCCGCGTTTTCTTTCAGTCGCAGATTAAAGTAAGCCTTATGGATGTTACAGCCGGAGAAGCTGTAAAAATCTGTGATGCAAAATGTTTTTATAATCCTTTTCCTGAAATTGAAGATTTTGTAAAAAAAATTCCGGATTATAAAAAAGAACTGGAAGAGCTTTTGAAAGCAGATATGGAACTTTCAAAAAAGCAGAAAGTTGCAGGGGAATTTATTAAGGCTTATGTTCATGAAAAAACTCCGTCGGATAAATATTTATGGCAGCTGGTTCCTGAAAATCAATCATATAAACTGATTTTAAGGGATGTAAAAACTGCAGAAGAAAAAACAGTTATCCTTTCGCTTGAAAACTTTCAGGACGAACTTAATTATTTGCCAAAATAATGGCTTGAACAGTATACTTAATATATGATTCTTCAGGATGCCATTGACGAATTTTTAATCTATCTTACATCTGTTCGAACTCTTTCTGAAAATACTGTTATAGGATATAGAAATGATCTTGTTCATTTGACCGATTTTCTTGAAAAAGATGCTTCAGTTGAATCGGTGACGAAAGAACAGCTTATGACCAGTATTGGTTATCTTTCACAGAAAAAAATGGCGTCAGCTTCCATAAACCGTTATATCGCGGCTGTAAGAACTCTTTTTGCATATTGTAAAAAGGTGGGGCATATAGAAAAAAATCCTGCTCTTGAACTGAAAACTGTAAAACTTCCTAAACGCATTCCAAAATATCTTACAGAAAATGAAATTGATCAGCTTTGTTCTATGCCGACAAAAAAAGAGCTTTTGTGGGAAAACCGTGATAAGGCAGTTTTTGAAATGCTTTATTCATCAGGTTGCCGTGTAAGCGAACTTGCCAACCTGAAATTCAGTGATTTTACAGACGGTTTTCATGCGGCTCTTGTTCGTGGTAAGGGTAAAAAAGACCGTTACGTTTATTTTGAAGAAGATGCCCAGAAAGCGTTGAAGAATTACCTTGACGACAGACGGAAAATGTTTGTAGATTTAAAGATGGAAGATACTTGTGATTATGTTTTTGTAAATCAGCGGGGGGGACATTTAAGTGTTCGCGGAATCAGCTGGATTTTGTCACGGTATTCAGGTCCTGAAGGAACAAATCACCAGATTTCACCTCATGCGCTCCGCCATACTTTCGCTACGGCTATGCTTCGTAACGGCGCTGATGTACGTCTGGTACAGGAACTTCTGGGACATTCCAGTGTAAGTACAACCCAGCGTTATACTCACATTACAACAGAGAAATTAATTGAAACATATAATAAAGCACATCCCCATGCAGAGGTAGAAAATGAGCAAAAATAATGGGAATTTCCCAAGAATCAGAAGTACAACTGTTCTTGCTGTAAAAAAAGATGGTAAAGTAGCTATGGCTGGTGACGGTCAGGTTACACTTGGCGAAACAGTATGTAAAGGAAACGCCAGAAAAGTCCGCAAAATATATGACGGAAAAATCCTTACAGGATTTGCAGGTTCTGTAGCAGATGCATTTACACTTTTAGACCGCTTTGAAGAAAAAGTAAGGGAATCTAACGGAGATCTTACAAGATCAGCTGTTGCTTTAGCAAAAGCCTGGCGTACAGACAGAACTCTTCAGAAACTTGAAGCAATGCTTCTCGTTGCTGACGCAAACAAAATCCTTCTCATTTCAGGCGATGGAAACGTAATCGAACCAGAAAATGATGTAATTGCAATCGGTTCAGGCGGAAACTATGCATATTCGGCAGCACTTGCTTACCTTGACGGTTCAAGTTATACAGCCGCAGAGATTGCCGAAAAATCACTCCGTATTGCAGGAAATATCTGTATTTATACAAACGATCATATTACCGTTGAGGAATTATAATCTTATGGAAAGAATTAAACAGCAGAATCTTACACCAAGCGAAATTGTAGAAAAGCTTGATCAGTATATTATCGGACAGACAAATGCAAAACGTTCAGTTGCTGTTGCTCTCAGAAACCGTTACCGTCGTCTTAAGCTTCCGGAAGAGATCCGTGATGAAGTTGCTCCAAAAAATATTCTCATGATCGGGCCAACAGGTGTTGGTAAGACTGAAATTGCACGTCGCCTTGCAAAGCTTTGCGGAGCTCCTTTTATTAAAGTTGAAGCTACAAAATATACAGAAGTTGGTTATGTAGGACGCGATGTTGAATCTATGGTCCGAGACCTTATGGCTGTTGCTATTAACGATGTAAAAGCGGAAATGGAAGAAGAGCTTAAAGGAAAATCAGCTGAAGTTGTTGAAGAAAAACTTCTGGATCTTCTTCTTCCTGGTACAAATGAAAAAGAAAAAAAAGCTGCAAAAGAAGCTAAAAAAGCTGCAGGTTTTGCTCTGGGAAATATTTTTGGCGGAGCAGTTCCAGGAGCACAGGCAGATGGAAATGTAATACAGCTTGGGGATTCCGGTAATGCTTCAGAACCTGAATTGTCTAAAGAAGATCAGGAAAAAAAGGATGAAGAAGACCGTTCAACCCGCGAAAAGTTCCGTCAGTGGCTTCGTGAAGGTAAGCTTGAAGACCGTGAAGTTGAAGTAACTATGAAACCTGCAGGGCATAATCTTGAAATTATTGCCGGCGGAAGTATTGAAGACCTTGAAAACAATATGCAGGGTATTGTGAATATGATTAACGGCGGCGGAAAAAGCAAGAAACGTATGGTTTCTGTTCGTGAAGCCCGTAAAATCATTACAGAAGAAACCCTGGAAAATATGGTTGACCGCGACAAGGCTGTTGATATTGCAAAGGAAAGGGTAACTCAGAGCGGAATCATTTTTATTGATGAAATTGATAAAATTGCCGTTCATAATGAAGCTCACGGTGGCAGCGTTTCCCGTGAAGGCGTTCAGCGCGACATTCTTCCAATCGTTGAAGGTTCAAATGTAAATACAAAGTGGGGCGTTATTGATACAACTCACATCCTGTTCATTGCAGCCGGTGCTTTCAGTATGAGTAAACCAAGCGATCTGATTCCTGAACTTCAGGGACGTTTCCCTCTTCGCGTAGAACTTGAAAGCCTTCATAAGGATGAATTCCGCCGCATTCTTACAGAGCCAAAAAACTCTCTTACAATGCAGTACACAAAGCTTATGGAAACAGAAGGCGTTACTCTGAATATTACAGAAGATGCCATTGACCGCATGAGTTACATTGCAGAAGACGTAAATGCAAAGGCAGAAAATATAGGGGCTCGCCGCCTTCATACAATTATGGAAAAAGTGCTTGATGAAATCAGCTTTGATGCAGACAAGCATTCGGGCGAAACAATTACAGTTGATGCTGCTTATGTTGATTCGAAACTCAATGAAGTTGCTTCAAGCGAAGACCTGAGCCGTTATATTCTTTAAAGCGAAAGCTTTTTTTGACGAACCTGTCCTAAAAAGGACAGGTTTTTTTTTGAATTTATTAAATAAATTTGATAGAATGCACCCATGAATATTTTAGTTGTTGGCAATGGCGGACGTGAGCACGCTATCTGCTGGAAATTGGCTCAGAGTTCTTTGGTTGATAAGGTTATTGCAGTTCCTGGAAACGGTGGTACTGCTTTTGAAGAGAAATGTGTTAACGTTGATCCTAAAAATTGTGACTACATTGTCGAAAACGGTGATCATCCTTATGTTCAGGTTGCAAAACATGAAAACTGTCGTATGGTTGTTATCGGGCCGGAAGATCCTCTGGCAGACGGACTTGCTGATGTTTTCTGGAACGCAGGGATTCCTTGTGTAGGTCCTAAATCGGCTGGTGCTCAGCTTGAAGCAAGTAAAGATCTTTCAAAGAAATTCATGAAAGAATATAACGTTGCTTGTGCCGCAAGTGAAACATTCGTAAATCAGGAAGCTGCTGTTGAATATGTTAAGAAACACGGCGCTCCAATTGTTATCAAAGCAGACGGTCTTGCTGCCGGAAAAGGTGTTACTGTTGCTGCTACAGTTGAAGAAGCTGTTGCTGCTATTGATGATATTATGAATTCCGGTCGCGTTGGCAATGCCGGTAAAAAGATCGTTGTGGAAGATTATCTTGAAGGTGTTGAAATTTCAGTTCTGGCTGCAGTTTCCTGTACACCTGAATACGCTGTTCAGGGAAGTGCATGCATTGTTCCGTTCCTTCCTTCACGTGACCACAAGCGTCTTATGGATGGAGCTAAAGGTCCAAACACTGGCGGAATGGGAACAGTTTGTCCTTTGGACGATGTAACTCCTGAAATGATGGCTGAATTTGATAAAACAATTCTTCAGCCAACACTTAACGGACTTATTAAAGAAAAATTCGATTACCGCGGATTCATTTTCTTTGGCGTTATGCTTACAAAAAATGGTCCAAAACTTCTTGAATATAATGTACGTCTTGGAGACCCTGAAACACAGAGCGTTCTTCCTCTTATGGATTTTGACTTTGCAGCTATGTGTATGGCAATTACAAACGGAACTCTCAAAGACTTTGAAATGAAATGGAAGAAAGGATATCAGGTTTCTCCTGTAATGGTTTCAGGCGGATATCCTGGAGATTATAAAAAAGGTCTTCCAATTACAGTTAATGAAAATCTTCTTAAACTCAGCGGTTCAAAAATCTTCTATGCAGGGGCTGTTTGCGGTCGCTGTGAAAATGATGATGAACTTCTTACTTCTGGCGGACGAGTTTTGGCATGTTCTGCATACGGAACAACTTTCAAAGAGGCTTGGGACAAAGCTTATAACGGAATCAAAGCTGTTAAATTTGACAAAGCTTTTTATCGCAAAGACATCGGGCTTCCTGGTGCTGCAGAAAGTGGAAAATTGTAGGATTTAGTATGTCAGAAGCAATAAAAACATATATGAACTCAAAGCGCGGCGAAATGATTGAGCTTCAGAAGAAGCTTACCTGCGTTAAGGCTCTTGCTCCTGAAAATGGTGGAGACGGCGAATCTGAAAAAGCAGCAGTTCTTTATGACTGGCTTAAAGAAAATGGTTTTAAAAATCTGGAAGTATTCAATGCTCCGGACAGTCGCGTTACTTCGGGAGTTCGACCAAGTATTGTAGCAACCATTCCTGGAAGTGATGCAAATCTTCCTGTAATCTGGATAATGGCACATATGGATGTAGTTCCCACAGGTGAACTTTCCATGTGGGAAACAAATCCATGGGAATGTGTGGAAAAGGATGGTCGTCTTTACGGGCGCGGAGTAGAAGATAATCAGCAGGGCCTTCTTTCAATGACCTTTGCTGCAAAATATCTTATTGATAAAAATATTACTCCGAAACATACAGTTAAGCTTCTTTACGTTGCTGATGAAGAATGTGGCAGTGCATACGGATGTCAGTGGCTTGTTGAAAATACAGGACTTTTTACTCGATCAGACCTGGTTATTATTCCTGACGGGGGAGACCCTGAAGGAGTTACAATCGAGATTGCAGAAAAGAACCTTATGTGGATGAAACTCCATGTGATTGGAAAACAGACACACGGTTCACGTCCTGATACAGGTGTGAATGCTTGCCTTGCAGCAAATGATCTTTCGCTTCGCCTTCACGGTCTTGAAAAAGTCTTTAATAAAAAAGACGCTCTTTTTGAACCAGACTATTCAACTTTTCAGCCTACTATGCACATGAAAAATGTTGATGGAATTAATATTATTCCTGGAGATGAAGTGTTCTATATGGACTGCAGAATTCTTCCATGCTATTCAATTTCGGAAGTTGAAAAGGCAGCAAAAAAAATTATTGCTGATGTAGAAAGCGAATACGGCGTAAAGGTTGAATTCAGTCTTGCGCAGCATTCTGAAAGTCCTGCAACTTCTTCTGATTCTCCTGTAGTAAAACTTCTTTCCGAAGCTATTGAAAAGGCCCACGGACAGAAAACAAAATGCATTGGAATTGGTGGTGGTACTGTAGGTGCAGAACTTCGCCGTGAAGGAATTGACTGCGCCGTCTGGAGTACACTGAATGATATGGCTCATCAGCCTAATGAATACTGTATTATTGACAACATGATAAAAGATGCTGTGACACTTTCAGTTCTGTTTGCTAGTTAAAAATAAAATCCCGTCCATGGATGGACGGGGAGATATAGGCGAGTTTGCGTTGCAAACTCGCAAAGCAACTTCAACAGGACGTTGAAGTTGCGTCCTATTCTCTTACAAATCGTTGGGCTGGAGTTACAATCCAGATGGCTTCAAGTTCTGTATCTCCAATATTTTCCATATAATGAGGCCCACTTGCCGGAAATGATACAGAGTCTCCTTCGTTCATTGTGTAAACCTGATTTTCGTAGTGAAGATTTGCACATCCTTTTACTATAATTCCAAGTTCACGTCCAATATGTCCTGTAGAACCATGATGCGTTGTGCTGTGAGCAGGAATACGGATAATGTAAGCTTCGAAATTATTTGTCTTATCGTTTGGATCTGGTTTTGAAAGTTCTTCGTAATCTACATCACCTTCAGCCATTTTTGCTCGTTCACCCCGTCTGATAAGCTGGACAGGATGCTGACGACGGTATTCTTCAAAAAGGAATTCCAGATTGATATCAAGTACATCTGCAAGCGAAAGAAGAGTATCAATTGCAGGGGATACGTGGTTTCGTTCAATTTGTGAAACAAGGCTTTCTGAAACGCCTGCCATTTGGGCCACATATTTCAATGTGTAACCTTTGTGTTCCCGCATCTGGCGAAGTTTTTCTCCAAAGTGATATGGCACTTTCTTTTTTGTTTCATTGTTGTCGGCATTATTTTGCGAAGGTGTCATTTTTCTGTTTCTCCTGATTTTGTTCTGTTACGAATTGAATAAAGTAATCTTCAATAGTTTTATGAGGGCCGTTAAGATTCAGACGCTTTCGGCTTCTTGCATTATCACGGCGTATTGTATACATCGAATAGAAGTCTCGGTAGTCCAATCCGGCATCGGCTTTTACGTGCTGACCAAGGAAGTTTGAAACTTCATCACGACCAATAGCTGCGATCCCTTTCTCGCGAAGAATTGAACGGAGTTTTGTTATCTGTTCAAAAGAAATTCCAAACAGAAACTCTTCCATTGCCTGGGAAACACCTGTGTCTCCCATTTTATTTTTAATGAACTGAATCCACTGTTCATTCATTTGCATTGAAATAAGCAGCAGTTCACTTGTTCCCATCATTGTGCCAAAAGCTGGAGCAAGTTTACGGCGGGCGGCCCAGACTTCCTGAAGAACGGGTGCTACAGTTTCTGCTGTCTGGTCATTCCAGTGTTCCCATAAGAGAAGCAGTGAAAGAGCCCATTCACGTCGGAATTCTTCCGGCTGTGTGTTGTCGCGTATTAAGTTCAGATAAACATCTTCTGCAAGAAGACTGAACATGGCAGAAATGGTTTCATTTGCCATATCCTGGGCCAGTTTCTCACAGCCTTCCATGCGTTTTGCAAATTTTGAGAAAGATGATAATGTATGTGCTTTTGCAACTAGAAATGCTTTTCCAAGAATTGCCTTTGATGGAAGCTGGAGTGTTGCATCACCTTCATCAAGGTGTTTTATCAATGATGAAATAAGAATTGTAGGGGTTCGTGTTCCTCCTGCAAGTTCATGGCGTTCAAGAAGAGACGGGAAATGAGACATGGCTTTAGCCAGTTGTTCCAGGTCGTGAAGACGTTCATTGAAAATCTTCCAGCGTTCTTCATCTTTTTCTTTGACAAGAGGCATAAATTTATTGATGAGGGTCCTCTCTCTATCAGAAAGAAGGCTTAATTCTTCCTGTTTCTGGAGATCATCCTGAGGTGCTTCATCAAAAAATGAGTTTATGTCAACGTGTTCAAAGTTTGTAGAATCAGACATTCTTTAATTATACTTCATTTTTGCATTATTATCAAAATCAAAATATACAAAAATTTACCGAATAAAATGTAAAAATTTGTCGAAAATTAACATATGAAAAAAATTGTTCTTGTGTTTTTATATATATCAGTTGGTTTATCACTTTTTGCACAGACTGAAAGGGAAGTTGCCGCTGCTTCTCAGCCTCAGAAACCTGTTTATACGGCAGAACAGCAGCGGCTGCGTATTACAGCAAAAGATATTCGCCTGGTTCCTGAAATAAAACTTGAAACAAAAGGATATCATCTTTATGTAAGAAAACGCCCTGAAATAGAATCTATCCTTCTTACTGAAACAACAAAAGATCCTGAAGGAAAAAACGACAGTTTTGCATACCGTGCACGAGATTATAATCCTGTTAATGGAGATGAACTCAGGTATCTTGACGGAAAACCGCTTATTTCTGAGTGGTCAAAATATTCTCTTGTGGATTCTTCAGCTGAACCTGATCCTGTTTTTGGGGAAGCTTTTCATATTTATATTCCTGAAGTACTGGATTACGGATATGAATGGGAACGTCATGGAAGCGTTACAATCGGAAAGGGAACTTTTATAAATGTCCGGACTTTCGAAAAAAAATATGCCGATTATTCTGGTGCTTTTATGGACAGTCCTTTTATGTTTGATCTTCAGACTCGAAAAAAAGTTGTGAAAAAAACTGTAGTAAAAAAGCCTGAACAAAATCCTGTTGTAAAAAATGATCCTCCTGAAGAACTGCCCCCGGTTGAAGAACCTGTTTTTGAAGAGCCGGAAGAAGAGAAGGAAGAAGTAATTCTTACAGATGAGTATAATCCACGTGCAAATGATTCTTTTAAGGAAATTGCGGAGGATTTGATTTATTCTAAGGGACCTGAAACAATTACTGAAGATATTTTCAAGTGTCTTGAGAAGATCGATCCAAATCAGCCTTTGGATCTTGTATTTGTAATTGATGCTACAGGCAGCATGAAAAATGATATCGATACTTTGAAGTCTGAACTTGTTCCAGCTCTTATTGAACGTATGTCAGGTTTTGAACTAATCCGTTATGGGCTTCTTTTTTACCGCGACTATGCTGATAATTTCCGTTACAAGGAACTGCCAGTAAAGTTCAGTGATTTTACATATGATCTTGAAGAGTTCAATAAAAATCTAAATGCGCTTGTAATAAAGGGTAAAGAAGGAGGTGATGTTCCAGAAGCTGTATACGAAGCTCTTTATGCCGCTGTAAATTTTTATACTTACAGAGAAAATGCATATAGAAAAGTAATTCTGATTGGAGATGCAGAACCTCATCCGACCCCTCGTGGTTCCCGTCGTTACTCTAAGGATTTTGTTTCAAAAGAAATCAAGAAAACTGGTGCTCATGTAGATGCCATACTTCTTCCGGAAGATTAACACTGAAGATTAACGATAATCTTTTTTTATTGACATTTTTTAAAAATTTGTCATAATGAAACTATTATGGAAAATATGGAAAACGAAACAGCAGAAATTAAAAGAGTTCTGGTTACTGGAGCTTCCGGTGGTATCGGTCGTGCTATTGCCGTAGCATGTGCAAAAGAAGGTTACTATGTAATCTGTCATTACAATGGTTCCGAAGCAAAAGCTCAGGAAACTCTGGATATGGTAAAGAAAGCAGGATCAGATGGAGAAATTCTTCAGTTCAATGTTTCTGACCGTGCTGACTGTGATGAAAAACTTAAGGCACTTGCTGCAAAATATGGTGCTCTTTGGGGAATTGTAAACAACGCAGGCATCACACGCGACAATATTTTTGCCGCTATGAAAGGGGATGACTGGGATGCAGTTGTAAATACAAATCTTGGAAGCTTTTTTAATGTAATCAAACCCTTGATTATGCCAATGATCGGACGCAAGAATAAACGCGGCGGTCGCATTGTAAATATTTCTTCCATTGTTGGTGTACATGGAAACGGCGGACAGACAAACTATTCTGCTGCAAAAGCAGGTCTTATCGGTGCTTCAAAATCTCTGGCACTGGAACTTGCTAGCCGTGGAGTTACAGTAAACTGTATCGCACCTGGTTTTATTGATACAGATATGACAAAAGCAATTCGTCCTGAAGCTGCTGAAGCAATGATTAAAGCAATTCCAATGGGACGTGCTGGTCAGCCTGAAGAAATCGGTTCTGTTGCCGCATTCCTTCTTTCTGAAGGTGCTTCTTACATTACAGGACAGGTTCTTGAAGTTAGTGGTGGACTTACTTCATAAACTGGTTTACGATTAGTTATCCACATTCGTTGGGTGTTGGTTAATGTTTTTGACAAAAGGTCTGGCTTCGTTGAAGTCAGACCTTTTTCTTTGTTTATTATTTCAGAATGATTTTTAGAATCTGAAACGAATTCCTGTTGATACTGAAAAACCAACGTTTGGTGAAGAAGGAAAATCTCCGCACATACCGAATTCAACAGGAATTGAAATTCTTTCCCAGAAAACAACTTCAGCACCGAAACCAAGCCCTGCGCAGGCATTGCTTACAATTCTTTCTTCCTCTTCATATTTGTCTTCTTCGATAACATATCTGGTAGAAACTTGATGTGAAAGAATGTAACCGCCCATTCCCCAGAAGTAGAACTGGCCTACAAACGGTTTGTCTGTTTGAGACTGGAATATTCTGTACTGAAGCTGACCGTTTACGCAAAGGTAATTGTCCCATTTTCTGTCAGGATTGAAACTTCCGCCGAATGTTGTTTCGAGTCCAATGTTATTTTCGAACCATCTCTGATAATTCAGACCATAGACTCCGTTAACACTTGAATTCCAGCCCATGGCTTTTGCTCCGCAGGCATTGTCATGGAACATCCATTCTTTTTCAGTTTTTTCTTTTGCTGTTGCCGATGCTGAGATTCCAAGGAATAAAACCAAAGCGGCAACAATTAATCTGGTACTTTTTTTCATAAATCAACCTCCATATTTTTAAATTCTAGGCAAAAACTCAAAAATGTCAATTCCGAACCTTCCGGCAAAATCGCGGGCTCGCCAGGCATTGAAAATTACATCATCAGGAAAGTGTGCATCTGAATTGCAAATGATTTTTGCTTTCGAATCTGCGGCAAGTTCCCAGAATTCAACATAAGGATAAATCTGCCTTATTCCGCGGCTTGTTCTTTGAGTCTTTTTTGCAAGACCGTATCCGTTAATTTCGATTGGCATATTAAGGCTGACAGCGGCATCAATAATTGCCTTGCTTACAGCTTCTGTATTTTTTGTCCACTCGCACATTGAGTACATGAAAAGGTCAGGGTGCGCAAGGAAATCAAAGAGCCCTGATTTCATTCCATCAATTACCTGGTCACAGTATTTATTCAGGTCCTCATCAGTTAAAATCACCTGGGTGCCTGGGTGGCAGCCGTCTTTCATAAACCAGTGCTGTCCCATTGCCAGGTATTGTGCTCCGAATTTTTCACGGAGTTCATCCTTATACCAGCTTTTGTAAGCAGGATCCCATTCACATTCGAATCCTGTATAGATTGGGAAATCAACGGCTTTTTTTGCTTCTTCGATCATGCTTAAATATAAGGGAACCTGATCCACGTCCATCCGGACATTGTCCCATGGATCCGGAAAATCTTTTGGAAAAGGGCAGTGATCTGAAAAACCAAGTGCCTTACAGCTTTCCTTCTGGGCCTGAAGAGCATAATCAATAGGTTTACCTTCTGCATGACCGCAAAGATATGTGTGAGTATGGAAATTTGAAAGCTTTTTCATAATGTTTCTATTATAAAGAATTTTTTTATGTCTTTCAGTATACTGACTTTATGGTGACACTCGAAGTAAATGATTTCTTGAAAAAACTTGCAGAAAAATATGAGACAAAAGATTTTCTTCTGGAAGATCCAAGCCGCTTTCTGCGTTATTATGAACGTACTACTGACAGGGAAGTTTTTGCTTTTGTAACAGCTATGCTTTCCTTCGGAAACAGAAAGCAGTTTATTCCGAAAATTCAAAAGCTTGCAGACCTTTGTGATGAATGGGGAAAAGCAAAAGGACTGGGCTTCGCCGCCTGGATTATGTCTGGTGCTTACAGAACTTCTCTTCTGCCTCCTGAAGGCAATGCTGAAAAAAAGTTTTACAGGTTTTATTCATATAACGATATGTATGTTTTGTTTGATGATCTTCAGCAGATACTTCGGATTTCAGGCTCCTTTGGACGGTTTTTCCGCGAATCCTGGGAAGATATGCGGCCAACCGAAGGACGTGAACCTGGAGCAACAGAGCCGGAGTTTGCTTATCCATTGGACCGTCTGATTTCAGAAAGTTTTCCTTCTTCGGCAATTGTTTCAAAAGGGAAAAACAGTGCAAATAAACGTATTCAAATGTTTCTTCGCTGGATGGTTCGCCGTAATTCCCCGGTAGACCTTGGCCTTTGGACCTGGTATAGTCCAAAAAAACTGATTATTCCTCTTGATGTTCATGTTTTGCAGGAAAGCATAAAGCTTGGGCTGCTGCCGGCGAATGCAAAAGCAGACAGAAAAACTGCTCTTATGCTTACAGAAAGAATGAAAGAAATCTGGCCTGAAGATCCGTGTCGCGGGGATTTTGCCCTGTTTGGACTTGGAGTGGATAAAGACTAGGCAAAAAAAACAGTCCTTTGATAAGGATTTCAAAGGACTGTTTGAAGGACATTGACAGGGTAAAACTACCCTATGTGATTTCTATTCACGAACGTATGTAAGGAGTGAAGATCCGTCAGATTCGTCCAGGTCGTTCCAGATACAGAGTGAAACACCTTCGATTGGAGCTTCTGCGAATTCCAGTTCAAATTCAATTTCTGTAACATCGTCTGCAACAATGTTTTCGTGTACTACTTTACCAGATCCAGCATTAACGTCAAGTTCTTTCCACCAGTTAGGAACCGCAGCTGTGTTTTCTACAACACGGCAGTGGAGGGCAGAAATATTATTGTTTGAACGTGTCTTCCAGTAAATCTTGAGTTTGTCACCTTTGATTGGCCAGTCGTAGTCCATGTCGAATTTGTTTGTGATAGCAACAATTGCTTCATAACTAAGTGGATCAGCCATTGTATCCTGTACACCATTTACCCATGGGTAGTTTGGTTTAAGTTCAAGGTAAGCAAGGTCTTTTGACAAGTCTAATTCGTAAACTTTAGGTTCTTTGTGGTTTTCTTTTACTTCGAAATCTCCTGTTGGAGTACCGATGTCGCAGTCAGCAACTTTTTCAAAAGTGAAAGTTGCAAGGCCGCCATTCTGTTCACCGTAAGCCATGTTGAAGATAAGTTTAGAAGTACATTTTGCTGTAAGTTCGAATGTAACGTCTACATCAACTGGTACACCTGCTTTTATGTCATCGATAGAAGGTTCTACCATTTCATCGTTGTTTCCTGAAAGACGTGTCCAGTAGTTTGCAGCTGGTGAGTTGTCTACAACGTTGATATAAAGATGGTCAATGTCCATATCAGAAGTGAAACGACCTACAACGCGGATTTTGTCTCCAACCTGTGGACGGTTCACTTTTACGATTGATGACCAGTCAGGGGGTGTGTTGTCCTGACGTGTAGAGCGGCCTTTTGTTCCATACTGAGAGTTATCGGCGAATTTCATAACTGGGTCTGCAAGACCTTCTGAAATGTCCAGTGTATAAGTCATTGGATGTTCGTATCCAGCTGCAGGTGCTTTTTCTCCACCTGTAGATCCACAGCTTACAAGGCTAAGAGCCAGGGCTGCAGCAGCAACAATTGATAATAATTTTTTCATTTATAAATCCTCCTGAGATTTAATACTTTGATGTTATCTTATTTTATAACGGGATTTGAAATATAGCAAAGAAAATTTACTTAAAATTTGCAGTTTATTTATTAGAATTTTAGGTAAACCCAATAATTTGAAAATAAAAAAAACAGGCTCTCAAAAAACTTGAGAGCCTGTTTTAATCCGCTAAAAAACTAAAGAATTAGTCACGAACGTATGTAAAAAGTGATGATCCGTTAGATGCACTGAGGTCATTGTACAGGTAGATTGTAACACCGTCGATTGGAGCTTCTGAGAATTCGAATTCAAATTCAAGTTCAGAAACTTCGTCAGCCTTGATGTTTTCTGCAATTACCTGTCCTTTTCCTCCGTTTACGTCAATTTCTTTCCACCAGTTTACTGCAGGGGTATTTTCAATAAGACGACCATTAAGAGAAGAGATGTCGTTGTTTGCACGTGTTTTCCAGTAAACCTTGATTTTGTCACCTGGAATTGGCCAGTCTGTATCTTTGTCGAATCTCTTTGTAATTTCTACTTTTGCAGAGTACAGAAGTGGATCTGCCATTGTATCCTGAACACCGTCTACCCAAGGATATTCAGGTTCCATTACAACGTATGCCATGTCTTTTGACAGGTCAAATTCGTATACTTTTGGTTCTTTGTGGTTTTCAATAACTTCAATATCACCCTGTGGTGTACCGATATCACATTCAGCAACTTTTTCTGCTTTGAAGTTTGCAACACCGCCGTTCTGTTCACCATATGCCAGAACCAGCATACATTCTCCACCAGCTTTGTTTACAACGTTCATTTCCATATCAATGTCATATGGAACATTAGCCTGAATGCCTTTAAGGAAGTTTTCTCCTTCTGTGAGAACTGTCCATCCTCCGCCTGCGTTATCAACAACGCTTACCATAAGTGAGTCAATGTCGATTTCTGATGTAATGCGTCCTACCAGGTGAATTTTATCACCTTTCTGTGGTTTGTTTGGTTTTACGATGTTGTACCATGAAGTTTTCTGTGTGTAGCTTGTCTGACGTGTAGACTGACCAGGTGTACCGTACTGTGAGTTGTCCTGCATTACGATAACACCATCTTTTGTTGCGGAAGCAATATCCAGTGTGTAAGTCATTGGGTGTGGGTAACCAGCTTTAGGGGCTTTTTCAGCTCCTCCTGTAGAACCACAGCTTACAAGGCTAAGAGCCAGGGCTGCAGCTGCAGCAAAAGTTAATAATTTTTTCATTTATAAATCCTCCTAAGATTTAATACATTTATATTAAACTCATTTTACAATGGATTTATGAATTTTGTAGAAGGGTTTTCACCTATCTTTAACTTTTTTTAGGGTATAGAAAAAATCTATAATTAAGCATAAGTAAAAAAAATTATTATAGGGTTATAGTTTTTCAC
>JAHBAD010000148.1 GCA_018385395.1 Treponema sp. | reverse complement strand
CCTCATACCTTATGTCAGGAACTTCAGGTTTAATTCCACTCATTTTAATTTATGTTGCAATACAGACAGATAGAATTGAAATCGATTTCAAAACAGGGCTTAAAACTGAACAACATCTGATGAGAATGATGAAGAAAAATCACAATCATTATCAGATGATTTTCCTTCATTTAGATAATCTGGGGATGCTTCAGGAAAAAGTAGGAACAACTGAACTTGATATCCAGCTTTTATATCTTGTACGACTGTTTCGCCTTTATATATCAGGAGACATTTACAGAAGCGGATCTAAATTTATTTTCATCACGAATAAATTCAATCCCCCAGAATCAAGTCTTCAGCTGGTGTTCTACAAATTTGAAAGCACTTATAAAGGACTCTCTTCACCTGTAGATTTTGAATATACAGCAACAGCTCTTTCAATTCCAGAACACGCAGCAACTTATGATGAGGTTGTAGAAATTTTCAGAGTCTTCACAAACCAGTTTGAAAAAACTTCAAAAAAGTTTTTCCGTGAATGTGACTACAATTTTATGGAAAGTTACAAAAGATATAAAAAAATTTTAGAAATTCTTGAAAGTGAATTGACGATGGAATCAGACAAATATCAGGTTTATTTTCAGCCCATTATGTCCATTTCTGAAAATGAATTTATTTATGCGGAAGCACTTTCACGTCTTAAAAATACTGAACTTGGAGACATAAGCCCTGCAGAATTTATTCCGGCAGCAGAACACTCTGGTCTCATAGAAAGGCTGGGAAGATTGAATTTTGAACGGGTTTGCCAGTTTATCAGTCAAAACCAGGATACTGTAAAAGCAATTTCTGTAAACTTTTCTGTACCACAAATGATGAACCCTGATATTTCAAGGAACATTGTAAAACTTCTTGAAAAATATAATGTTTCCCCTGATAAAATCATTATTGAACTTACAGAAAGTATCATTATTGATGATTATGAAGTCGTATGGAAAAGAATGAATGAACTTACTAAAACAGGAATTAAGTTCTACCTTGATGATTTTGGAACTGGTTATTCAAACTTTGCCAATGTTTTAAGGCTTCCATTCAGCCTTATCAAATTTGACAGAACTTTTGTTTTGAGTATGGAACAGGATAAGAAAATTGAAGTACTTATGAAAAACCTGATTTCTACATTTAAAGATTCAGGACTTCATATTCTTGTTGAAGGTGTTGAAACCGAAGAACAAGATAAACTGGTAAAAGCTGCAGGAGTTGAATACATCCAGGGATTCCTTTATTCAAAACCTGTTCCAGAAAAAGAATATCTTAAGATCCTTCAAAAGTATTAATATCTACATTTTTTTCTTCAACTTTGTCCCACACAGAAAGTCGCTCACTGTCGTGAGCTACCAAGTTTACTTCGTAAACTTGCTTCCTTCGGAACTTAGTACCGAACAGTATCATTGTTTCTATTGACAGAAACAATGATACTGTATATAGTAACAATATAATGTTTCTATTGATAGTAACACCATATTGTGGAGGATAAAATGACAAAACGTACGGACTGTGTTTATATTTCACTTCCAAGTGACAGGTATACACCTTTCTCTCTTGCAAAAAAAATCGGGGCAAAAGCAATTCTTGAAAGTGCAAGATTCAATCAAGGCAAAGACAGATATTCCATTCTTATGGCAGAAGAAGCTTTCCACATCCTGCAGGATGATGAAGGCATTGCATTTATGATTGACGGACGCCGTGTTCCATTTACAGAAAAAACGGTTGCTTCATCAGGGGGACAAATTGAAATGATTGCGCCGGGATCAACTGTACATCATACACCAGATATTCTTGATGCCCTTCTTTACGTTGCCGAAGAAAATGAACTTCCTGTAAAGGACATCCCTCTTCCTGCTTCAGGGGTTGGATATCTTTCATACGAATTCTGTGCAAGATGTGACACAATCAATCTTGCTCCACAGACTGATGAGCTTAAGATTCCTGAAAGTGAATTTGTTGTAGGTCACCTTTATGTTGTTTTTGACCATTTCTCTGAAAAACTCCACATTTTCGGATTGAACTATACAGAACACCAGATTGACCTTGAAAAAGCAGTTGAAAACCTTAAAAAACGTCTTAACGATCTTGACTTCAGCTATCTTTCAGAACCGGAAGAAAACATGCCTTACCGCATTATGACAGATCTTGAAGTTTCAGAAAAAGAATACAAAGACAAAGTTTTAGCACTAAAAAAAGAAATTGTTGCAGGTAATATTTTCCAGGCTGTTCCAAGCCGCAGACTCCAGATTGAATGTGAAAACTCTGCAATGGAAATTTACAGAAGACTCCGTTCAATTAATCCAAGCCCTTACCTTCTTTTCATCGACTTTGGAGACAGACAGCTTGTTGGTTCAAGCCCTGAAAGTCTTGTTCGCGTACGCGACGGCATTGCATCAATCCGCCCCATTGCAGGAACAAGACGCCGTGGTAAGGATGCTCAAGAAGACGAAGCACTTAAACAGAATCTTCTTGGAGACCCAAAAGAAAAATCAGAACACCTTATGCTTGTAGACCTGGCTCGTAATGACCTTGGGCGTGTTTGTGAAGCCGGCTCTGTTGAAGTTACCCGTTACATGGACTGTGAATATTTCAGTCACGTTATGCATCTTGTAAGCAATGTACAGGGAAAAGTTCGTAGTGACTACAAACAGATTCAGGTACTCCGTTCAGCCTTTCCGGCAGGTACTGTTTCTGGTTCTCCAAAAATAAGTGCAATTGAAATCTTAAGCCGTCTTGAAAAAGTTCGGAGGCGTTTCTATGCAGGCGCAGTCGGATACATTCAGACAAGCGGTGACCTGGATTTCTGTATCGGAATACGATGTGCATTAAAACAGGATGCAACCTGGACACTACAGGCTGGTGGCGGAATTGTTTACGACAGTAATCCTGACCGAGAATGGGAAGAAACAAATGAAAAGCTGGGCGCACTTAAAGCCGTTATAACTGGTGAGAAAAAATAAGGAGAACTAGAAAATGATTTTAGTAATTGATAACTACGACAGTTTTACATATAACGTTGTTCAGAGTCTTCAGCGTCTTGCAACAGAAGAAGTAAAAGTAATCCGTTCAAAGGAAATCACTGTTGAACAGATTGAAGAAATGAAGCCTTCACGCCTGGTAATAAGTCCGGGTCCTGGAACACCAGGTGAAGCGGGTGTTTCTATTGAAGCAATCAAATACTTTGCCGGAAAAATCCCTATTCTTGGAGTTTGTCTTGGACATCAGGCAATTGGTGAAGCATTCGGTGCGAAAATCGTTCAGGCTAAAAGAATCTGTCATGGTGTTGTAGAAGAAATGGACACCGACGGACGCGGTTTATTCCGAATTATAGGGAAAAAAGGAAAGTTTACACGTTACCATTCTCTTGCAATTGACGAATCAACTCTCTCTCCCGATTTTGAAGTAACAGCCCGTTCAGCTGACGGAGAAATTATGGGTGTACGTCACAAGACAATGATTATCGAAGGCGTTCAGTTCCATCCCGAATCAATTGCTTCTGAAAACGGCGATGATATTTTCAAAGCCTTCTTAAGCTACCGCCGTGAAAACTTAAATGTACCTGGCCTTCTTAATAAGCTTGTTGCAAAAGAAGACCTTACAGAAGATGAAGCTTCTCTCTTTATGGAAAATCTTGCAGACGGAACATTGGATGAAAAAGTTACATCTGCAGTTCTTATGGCACTTGCATGTAAAGGGGCTGCAGTTACTGAAATAGTAGGCTTTGCAAAAGCACTTAAAAAAGTACAGAAACCACTTCCTGTTGATTTTACAAACCATGCAGAAATTGTTGGAACAGGTGGTGACGGAAAAGGTTCATTCAACATCAGTTCCCTTTCTGCTATTGTTGCAGCAAGCTGCGGACAGGTAGTAACAAAACACGGAAACAGAGCTGTCAGCTCTAAATCTGGAGCTGCAGATTTCTTTGAAAACCTTGGGGTCAACATCATGGCAGATCCTGCAAAAACATGTAAGCTTATTCAAGAAACAAATTTCGGCTTCCTTATGGCAACTGTTTACCATGCAGCAATGGGTTTTGCAGCTTCTGTAAGAAAAACACTTGGAATTAAAACAATAATGAATATTATGGGACCTCTATTAAATCCTGCTGGAGCTGAATATGAAGTTCTTGGTGTTTATTCTAAAGACTTGATGTCAACATATGCTCATGCTGCTAAACAGCTTGGCGCAAAACGTGTAATGGTAATTGCAAGTGACGACGGTTATGATGAAATCAGTCCATGTGCAAAAACACATGTTTTCCAGATTAACGGAGATGGAAAAGAATACCAGTATGTAATTGATCCTAAAAACTTCGGTATTGAAAACATGGATGAAGAAGAACTTATAGGAGGTAACGGAAAAGAAAACGCAGAACTTGCAATAGAAGTTCTGAACGGTGGCGGACGCCCAGCTATTAAAGCTGCTGTTTGTCTTAATGCAGGAGCTGCTCTTTATATAAGCGGAAAAGCAAAGACACTTAAAGATGGTTTTGATATGGCAAAAGACGCAATTGATTTTGGAAAAGCAAAAGCAAAGCTTGAAGAAATTGTTGAAGTTTCAAATAGTCTTAAAGCTTCTTAATGGAATAAAAAATGGCAAACATACTTAAAGAAATCTGTGACAGAAGGCTAAGTGATATCGTAAAGAAAGGATACACCCTTGGACATGATGTACCAGAAACTCGTACAAGACCCGTCGTACCCTTTCTCCCGACCCCGGGGACAATTCTTGAGATAAAACGGGCAAGTCCAAGTAAAGGCGATATTATGCCTGACCTTGACTCCGTTAAAACTGCAGGTAATTATGTAAACGCAGGAACTGCAGCTATTTCTGTTCTGACAGAAGAAAATTATTTCAAGGGTTCTCTTTGTGACCTTAAAACCGTAGCGGAATATGTAAATGCCAAGGGAAATAAAGCTGCAGTTTTAAGAAAAGATTTTCTCCTTGAACCTGAAGAAATAGAAATTTCCTACCGGTTAGGAGCTGATGCAGTTCTTCTGATAGCACGTATTCTTGAAACTGAAAAACTTATTGAAATGGCTTCGAAGGCTTTCAGCCTTGGTCTTGCAATTCTTCTGGAACTTCGCGATGAAGAAAATGTTGAAAAAGCTTTCAAGGTTCTGCGCCTTGCAAAAGAAATGAAGGCAGAAGACAAAGTTGTACTTGGTGTAAATTCCCGGGACCTGAAAACTTTCACAATCGATCTTCTTATTCCTTTGAAAATCAAATGTATGATTGAAAAAAGATTTGAAAGTATTCCCGAAAATGAAAGACCTTCAAAAATCCGTGTCATTTCTGAAAGCGGAGTTCTTTCTCCTGAAGCGGCATATTTCACAGGAAGCCTTGGCTTTGACGGAATACTGATCGGCGAAGCCGTAGCAAAGGACAGTCTTGCAGCCTGTGAATATGTGAAAGGTTTTCTTTCAGGCTCGAAAACTGCTTCTGAAAACCAGGGAACTTATACAAAAGATTTCTGGACAAAAATTGCAGGTAAAATCAATAGATACGAAAAAGAAGGTAAAGACCGTCCTCTTGTAAAAATCTGTGGAATAACTAATGAAGAAGATGCTGAGAAAGCCGCATTAAGCGGTGCCGATTTACTTGGATTTATTTGCGAAGAAAAGTTCGGTCGCCATGCAGACCTTTCAAAAATCGAAAACATAAGAAAATGTACTGTAAATGTATGTACAAAAGCCGGGATTGAAAGGCCATGCTTTGTGGGTGTTATAACAATGCCTGAAAGTGCTGAAGCAAAAAAAGCTTTCGAACTTTTATATCAGGGTGTATTAGACGCAATCCAGTTTCACGGTTGTGAAGGAAATCTTCAGAAAGGTTTCAAAGCATTCCGTTTTAGTTCAGAAGACCAGCTTTCAGAAATTTCGAAAAACTATATTGCCGGAAACATGAGGCTTCTTCTTGATGCCTATATTCCAGGCCTTGACGGAGGGACCGGAACTCTAATTCCCGAAAGCCTTGTTCAAAAAGCTTCCGAAAAAGGAAAACTCTGGATGGCTGGTGGGATTAATCCTGAGAATGTATACAATATCATACATAAATTAACCCCAGAATTAATTGATATTTCAAGCGGAGTAGAAAAAAGTATTGGACGCAAAGACCATAACCTTATAGACAAATTGTTTAAGGAGATAAACAAATGACATATTCAACAGACGGATTTTTTGATAATTACGGAGGCAAATACGTAGCAGAAGTTTTGCGCCGCCCCTTGGACGAACTTGAAGTTGCCTTCAAAAAATATATGGCAGATCCTGAATTTATTGATGAACTGAAGGTAATTCGCCACGACTACATTGGTCGCGAAACACCACTTTATTATGCACCTGCAGCAACAAAGCTTCTTGGCGGTGCCAAGATTTATATCAAGCTGGAAGGCCTTGCAAATACAGGGGCACACAAAATCAATAACGCCATTGGTCAGTGTCTTCTTGCAAAGCGTATGGGAAAACAACGCATCATTGCAGAAACAGGAGCCGGTCAGCATGGTCTTGCAACTGCTGCAGCCTGCGCAAAGCTTGGCCTGGACTGTACAATCTACATGGGCGAAATCGATTTAAAACGGCAGCAGCCAAACGTTGCAACAATGGAAATGTACGGTGCAAAAGTACACGCAGTAAAAAGTGGAAGCCGAACACTTAAAGATGCAGTAAACGAAGCAATGCGGGACTGGACCGCTCACCCTGATACAACTCACTATGTACTTGGTTCAGCCCTTGGTCCTGCACCTTTCCCTGATATCGTTCGCGAATTTCAAAGCGTTATAGGATACGAAGTTGAACAGCAGTGCAAAGAAAGAAACATTGATGTTGCCGCAATGGTTGCCTGTGTAGGTGGCGGCTCAAACGCAATGGGCTTTTTTGCCCCGTTCATCGATAAAAAAGAACCACGCCTTATAGGTGCTGAAGCCGGCGGTATCGGACCTGGAGTTGGCGAAAACGCAAGCCGCATGACAGGAAACGCCAGCCGTGAAGGAATCGTTCAGGGATACAAGAGCCGCTTTCTTTTGGATGAAGACGGACAAGCCCTTCCTACAAGGTCTATTTCTGCAGGCCTTGATTATATGGGAATAGGTCCCCAGCTTGCAGCTCTTGGTGCCTCTGGCCGCGTAGAATTCACTTCAATTCTTGATAAAGAAGCTCTTGAAGCAATTCAGTTCTTTGCAAAAAACGAAGGTATCCTTTTTGCCATGGAAAGTGCACACGCTGGGGCTGCAGCCATGAAGATTGCAAAGGAACTTCCAAAAGACAAAGCTGTAATTATAAATATGTCAGGACGCGGAGATAAAGACCTTTTTATAACAAGTCCTGTATTCAGAAAACAGGAATGGATTGACTTCCTTAAAGCTGAAATTGAGCGCCTTGAAAACGATTCAGAAATCCACTCTTCAAAAGTAATGAATTAATACAGAGGAATTAAGTTATGAACAAAATTAAATTAATGAGCCACCTGGTTGCAGGTTATCCTACAGATGAACTTTCACTTACGGCAGCCCGCGCCCTTGTAAAAGGCGGAGCCCACATTCTTGAAATCCAGCTTCCGTTCTCTGATCCAAGTGCCGACGGCCCTGTTATCCAGGATGCATGCACAAAGGTTTTGGAAAGAAAATACAGAACACAAGATGGTCTTTCCTTCATAGAAAAACTACACAAGGAATTTCCAGACACTCCCATTTATCTTATGAGCTACGGAAGCCTTATTTATACTCCGGGGGTTGAAGCCTTCTGTAAGAAAGCTTCCGAAGCAGGTGTAAAAGGCATGATTATTCCAGACCTTCCTTTTGATCACGACGAAGGTCTTACAGTTGCCTGTAAAGCAAACGGTATGGAAAATATTCCTGTTGCAGCTCCAACCATGAGCGACGAACGCCTTGCAAAGCTTGCAAACGCAGGATTCAAATACATTTACGCAGCCCTCAGAGCAGGAATTACAGGAGAGAACACAACAATTGATGATGCAACCATTAAGTTCCTCGAAAAAGTTGGGGCCGGTGGAAGCAAAATCTACGGCGGTTTTGGTATCTCAAACGGTGAACAGTCGGCTGCCCTTGCTTCAAGCGTAGAAGCTGTAGTTGCAGGTTCGGTTTTTGTCCGTATTATCTCAGAAAACCAGAATGATGCAAAAGCACTTTCTGAAAAAGTTGAAGCAAAAGCAAAAGAAATTACCCATTCATAATTTCGTTCTGTTCAAAATTTTACTGGACAACTGGAGTTTGTTTCGGCTATAACCGTCTTGCTTACTATTTCGGCTGTCTGCAGCCATTATTCTTTCAGAAGCCCGCTACTTTGTTTCAGGAATCTTCGTCAGAAAGAGAGCCTCTTTCACTTGCAAGAATTCGTGAAAGATTTTCCTCTGCAGTCGCTTCAATACTTTCACCAAAACCTGTAAGGGCTGCAAAAGGCATGAACTGTGCAGCCCTCTGCTCCATACTAAGACGCGGATGACTGTCAGAAACATGATGAGGCATATCAATAATATCTGCATAATCATTACGCACGATGACCTCCAATCTGAGCATTCCGAGTCAAGGTCGTAGCCTCACTTTGCAGATCCATACCTTTGAATACGGCGCTTTTTCCGTACCGCTTTTTCATTTCCAGAACGGATTCCTGAACGGCCTTATCTTTTTCAAGCTCATGCCTCATAAACTCATGAAACTTCTTTGTTTCTTCAGCGTCGCAGAACAGTTCGCCCTGAACAATCTTTTCTTTTTCAAGCTTTTCTGCGGCACTTTCTGTAAGTACATTTGCAGCACAAATATTTATACGCCGCACAAGAAGATTCTTATCATTATTTATCCTCTCATAAAGGCTATCAGCCATGGAAGAAATCATCCGTATTGAACTGGTCCATATATCAAAGCTGCCGCGGCCTCCAACAGAACCCGGGATTTCCCGCCCCCAGTGATCCGTTTCAATTTTGAAATTACACTTGCTTGTATATTCTGCCCGAATCCCGGCGTTACGAAGGTTTGCAATATCATATCCCAGGTACAAAACAATCTGATTTGTAACAAGGTGTTTTGAAACAAGTGTCATTGCAAGTTCTTCTGCCATTTCCTTCACAACAATTTTTGTGTTCTCATAATTATAACCGTGAGGCAGCACCTGACCATTACTGAGACTGTGATTTTTCGGAGTATAAGCTTTTACATCACTTATGCGGCAGTTCTCATACCCCCAGGCATGATCGATAAGAAACTCTGCATTTATACCGAACTCTTTGTAAAGAATATCTTCGTTGTAATAATCCCCGGCTTCATTCCCAGGACCGGGCTTTTTTCCGACAGAACAGCGGGCAATATCACCCATGGTGTAAAGTTCATATTTAGCAAGGCGTTTTGCAATGCCAGAGCCAACCCGCCAGAAATCTGTAATAGGCGTATGATTCCATAGCTTTTCACGGTAACTCCGTTCATCAAGTTCAGCAATACGGACACCGTCCTTATCGGCCGGAATATGCTTTGCAACAATATCCATTGCAATTTTCGCAAGGTACATATTGGTACCGATTCCAGCCGTGGCAGTAATACCTGTCTGAGAAAGAACATCCTGAATCATACGCATAGCAAGTTCATGAGCCGTGCAGTTATAAAGAGTCAGATAACCTGTAGCATCAATAAAAACTTCATCAATTGAATAAACATGAATGTCATCAGGTGAAATATAATGAAGATAAATATCATAAATCTGACTGCTGACCTTTATATATTCCGCCATTCTGGGGGTTGCTGCAATGTATTCAACAGGCGGCCATGTCTTTTCATTGATTTCTTTGATTTTCTGCTTTACCTCAAAAAGACGAGGCCTGCCCGGAATCCCCATTGCTTTGAGGGCCGGTGATACTGCAAGACATATAGTTTTGTCGCTTCTTGAAGTGTCTGCTACAACAAGATTTGCCGTAAGGGGGTCCAGACCGCGGTAAACGCATTCAACAGAGGCATAAAAACTCTTCAAATCTATAGCAATATACTGACGTTGCTCATTCATATGTATAGTATATTAAAACTATACACACCAAAAGTCAAGTTATATTTGAAAAATTTGTATAGTATTAAATAAAAATTTCAGCGTAACGTTATTTTATGAAAATTTTTTTTTGCTTCATCCAGTTCAAGAACTGGGGGTTCCCTCACTTCGTTCGGTCGGTCCTTCCGGGCTCCACTACGTTCGGTCCTGGCCTTTCAGGCTCGGACCGCTTCGCGCCCTCCAGCACCTAACCCGTTAGAAACGCTTGTCTTCAATTCTCTTTGTTTTCTTTTCAGAACGAGGAAGATCCCCAATTCCTACAACTTTAATTTTTGGAGTCAGGTTAAACTTGCTCTTACACTTAAGCTGCATTTCAAGACAAAGTTCTGTACGGTCTGTGCCGCCTTCACATTCAACAAAAATTGTCATTTCGTCCTTACCATCAACATGTTCAATTTCTGCACGGTATTCACTTGAAGCGCCAGGACATGCACGGATTACTTCTTCAATGGAACTTGGGAAAATGATATTTCCTTTTACTTTAACCATGTCATCGCTGCGCCCCATAATCTGACTTATTCTAGGGTATGGACAAGTGTCCCCTTCAACACGTGGAATAAAGCTTGCAAGGTCGTGGGTTCTGAAACGGAAAAGAGGAGCCCCTTCTTTTACTAAAGTTGTAAGACAGATTTCCCCCACTTCCCCTTCAGGAACCGGTTCCCCTGTTACAGGGTCAAGAATTTCTGTGTAAATGTAGTCATCAAAAATGCGCATGCCTTCTTCACCTGGAAGATTCACCCCGATTCCAGGACCGTAACATTCTGTAAGACCGTAAATATCATAAAGTTCAATGCCAAGAATGTTCTGAATTCTCTGACGCATTTTTTCGCCCCAGCGCTCTGAACCGATTATACCTTTTTTAAGACAGATCTTATCTTTAAGACCGCGGGCTTCAACCTGTTCGGCAAGAAGAAGTGCATAGCTTGAAGTTGCACAGATAACTGTAGATTTCATATCCTGCATCATCTGAAGCTGCTTTTCTGTGTTCCCAGGTCCCATAGGAACAGCCATAGCACCAAGCTTTTCACATCCAGCCTGGAAACCAATACCGGCTGTCCAAAGCCCATAACCCGGTGTAATCTGGATCCGGTCTTTTTTTGTAATGCCTGCCATTTCATAGCAGCGGGCAAACATTGTGGCCCAGTCATCAACGTCTTTTTTTGTATAAGGAATAATTACAGGAGTTCCTGTTGTACCGCTTGAAGAATGAATGCGTACGATTTCTTCTTCAGGAACAGTTGCAAGTCCAAGAGGATAAGCATCGCGTAAATCCTGTTTTGTACAGAAAGGAAGCTTTTCAAAATCTTTTTGAGTTTTAATGTCTTCAGGATTAATATCCTTGAAGCGTTCTGTATAGAAAGGATTTCCGAATTCTTTCACACGTTTTATCTGGGCACGAACAAGTTCCAGCTGTTTTTCTGTAATCTGCATATATAAAACCTCAATATTATTTCTGTTTCTATATATAGTAACATCAAACCAGAAATAACGCAAGTTTTATTTTATATAATCAACAGCCTTTATTTTATATAATCAACAGCCTTTACATTAAGCTGGTAAAACTCGGGTTTTACAAGCATTTTTATTGCCTGTTTCAAATCATCTTTAGAAAAAAGCCCTGTCTGGGTTGCAGCGCCAAGAAGAACCATGTTTACAACCTTACTGGAACCAAGTTCCCTGCAGGCTTTTTCTGTATCTACAGCAATAACCTTTGTAGCTTTTTTTTCAAGAAACGAAATCATTTCATCAGTTGAAAAAGTTTTTCCTGTAAGGCTTGCAGTAACCGGCTGTACGATATTACGGTTTACAATAAACATGCCGCCATCTTTTAGATATTCAAAAGAACGCACAGCTTCTGAAGCTTCAAAAGCGATGATGATATCAGCCTGACCTTTTGGAATAAGAGGCGAATAAACATCGTTACCAATTCGTACATGACTTACAACACTTCCGCCTCTCTGGGCCATACCGATTGTTTCTGCAGAAAGAACATGTTCTCCGTTACAAAGAGCTGCCTGACTTAAAACCTTTGCGGCCAGAACAGTTCCCTGCCCGCCGACTCCACAAATTAAAATATTCTTTGACATACTTATTTACCTTCTCTTATTTTTTGCTACTTTTTTCATTTTTTTGCACAAAGAGAACTTTGCTGTTCAACTTCAAATCCAGATTTCTTCAAACGATTTACAAGTGAGTTTTCATAAACTTTCTCAAGAAATCCAGATCCAAAGTAAAGATGAATGTCATATGCAATTTGTCTGACTTTATCAACATCTACCATAAGTTTCTCTTTGTGTCTCTCTGTGTTCTTTGTGGCTGAATCATTGAATCGATTTTACCGGGCATACTCCGGCACAGAGACCGCAGCCTGTGCAGAGGCTGTCATCGATTTCCACTTTCTTTGAGCCTGGAATTATGCTTAAAGCCGGACAACCAAGTTCGCGGATACATTTATGGCAGCCGATACATTTGTCAAAGTTCACGAATTTTGCAACAGGCTTTGGAAGCCCCAGCTTTCCACAGATGGCTATACATGGAGCTTTGAAAATAACGGCAGAAACCCCTTCAGATGAATCACATTTTTTTACAGCTTCAATTGAAGCAGCCTGATCAAAAGGGTTTACTTCAATAACAGGACTTACACCTGCAGCTTCAAGAATTTTTGGAATGGAAACTTTTTCTACGATTTCCCCCATCATTGTAACACCAGTTCCCGGGTGTGGCTGATGCCCTGTCATAGCAGTTGTAGAGTTATCAAGAATACAGACAGTCATTTTTGCCTGGTTGTAAACTGCATTGATTACGCCAGTAATTCCCGAAGCAAAGAATGTTGAATCCCCAATAAAACTGAAGCAGTGGCGGTCAGGTTCATTGTGATAGAAGCCCTGAGCCATTGTAATGTCGGCTCCCATACATAGACAGGTGTCACACATATCAAGAGGCTTTGCATTTCCAAGTGTATAACATCCGATGTCTCCGCAGTAAACAGTCTTTTCGTTTTTCATAGCCTGTTTTACGGCATAGAAACTTCCACGGTGAGGACAGCCAGCACAGAGAACAGGAGGACGAACAGGAAGTTCCGGTGTTTTGATTTCGTCTTTGCCATGCTGACTTTCCCCTTTGTCATGCTGAACTTGTTTCAGCATCCCCAAAATTACAGAGCGAACAATTTCTACAGAAAGTTCACCTGCTTCAGGAACAGTGCCGTCAACCTTTCCGTGAACCTTTACACTCAGTCCGTTTTTTCCTGCTACAAACAGAAGCTGTTTTTCGATTACAGGATCCAGTTCTTCAAAGACTGTAACTTCACTGTGAGCTTTTAGAAAGCTTACAGCAAGGTCTTCCGGGAAGGGATACGGCGTTCCGATTTTCAAAACAGGAACATCATTCATTCCAAGAATTGAAAGTGCTTCCATTAAATACTGGTAACTGATTCCGCCGGCGGCAAATGAGCAGGTGTTGCGGGCGGCGTCTGAGCCCGCAGATGGGGCGGTACGTTCGCATTCGCTCACTACCGAGTTTTCTTCGAAAACTCGCGGTCCCGTAAAAATACATCCCCCTTCACTTACAAAATTCCAGCGGCTTTCAGAAAATTCTTTAGGAAGGATTTTTTCGTTTCGTTCAAAAATGCGCTTATGGTTCATAAAACTTGAACGAGGGAAAATTACCCAGCGGGCAGAATCCTTCTGAAACTCTCCGTTTTTACGGCAAGGCCCAAGTCTAGGAAATTCCATGCTTTCGTAGGCATGGTCAACGCGGGTTGTAGGACGGAGAATTACGGGAGTATTGTATTTTTCAGAAAGAAGAAATGCTTCCTGCACCATTTCGTATGCTTCTTTTGGAGTTGAAGGGTCAAGAACCGGAAGTTTTGAAAACTCTCCGTAAGTTCGGGTATCCTGTTCTGTCTGGCTTGAAATAGGGCCCGGGTCATCGGCAACAACAATAACCATACCGCCTTTTACACCAACGTAAGAAAGGCACATTACAGGGTCGCTTGCTACATTGAGCCCAACCTGCTTCATTGTTACCATAGTACGGCTTCCCGCATAACTTGCAGCTGCAGCAACTTCTGCCGCAGCTTTTTCATTAATAGACCATTCAACGTAAGTTCCGTTCTCTTTTCTGTATTTAGAAATGAATTCAATAATTTCGCTTGAAGGAGTTCCAGGATAACCTGCAACAAGGTTAACTCCTGCCTTAAGGGCACCAAGTGCGATAGCCTGATTCCCCATAATCATAATTTCTGTCATAGAAAAGGATTATAACACAATTTTCAAATTTTATCTTATGAAGGAAAGTTTTTCTTCCAGAAGTTTAGTTTTTCCATCAATTTCCGATTTTATAAAATCTTCAATCAGCTGACCGTTTTCATAATCATTTTCATCAAAAACAATATTATCTCCATAAACAGGAGCAAAAATTATACTGATAAAATTATGAGCAAGAGTAACAACAGCATCTTCTAGAAATTTAAAATTTTCCATATCTTTAAGAGACGACTGATATTCCTTGTTTTTTTTCTGGGCAATTTTATTGGCAGTCTGAACAGAACCTATATCATTTTTCACATTAATTGATTTTATATTTTCATCATTATCAAGGTTTACTGTTCTGATTTCGCTGATAGGATTTTCCGTAATATTTTTTGAAGCACCAATAAAAATTGGTTTTATTCCCGAAACAGAAATTTTTCCGTCTTCAAGTTTTTTAATACGGATTTCATTTATATCTACTCCAAACTTTGCTTCAATTTCATGATTCATAACCAGGAGAACCTGATCATAATAATAATTTGCCCTTACTCCCATTCCCTTATTAATTCCACCAAGTTTCTCTGTATAAACTGAAGTTTGTTTTAAATCAGTTTTCAAAAGAGCCAGTTCTGCAATTTTTTCAAACTGCATGGCAGAAATCTGGGAACAGCGAAGATTATTAAGTTCCTGATTCAGCTGATTGATTTCAATTTTCAGTTTATGGTTTTCAATATCAAGGTTCCCGTTTTCAAGATCAAGAAGCAGCTGATTGTGATCTCCCTTATACTTTGAAACGGAAATCAGTTTGTCAAAAGCAGCCGGTATAGGAAAAGAAAAAAGTACACCAAGAACTGTAGAAAAAACTATGCAGAGTATAGAATTTACTGATTTTCGGGAATTAAATTTTATGGCAAATAAAAGAATATCAGAAATGATAAGTGCAAAGCATACTGCAATTGTAACAATACATGTTGTCTGTATAACCGATTCCTGAAAACTTGCAAAAAACTTTTCGAACATAAAAAAACTCCTGAAATAATATTATATATCAGGAGTTATTAAATTCATAACAAAGTTTGAAATGAATTATTATAAGCGTGAAAAATGTAAACCATTGAAAGTAAGGTCTGTTCCTTTCAGTTCATATTTTCCTTTCATAAGAGGAACTTCTGTTGTTGTTCCAAGAACTTCTATATTTGCTTTAATTGTAAGGTAAGTATCATCAGCTTCCCAGGTAACTTTTACTTTTGTGTCATCGCTAAGATCATACCCACCAACCTTTTCAGATTTTTCACCATTAATTTCATAGTAAAAAACTGCAGATTTGTTTGTTTTAAGAGTGAAACAAGTTCTTGTACCAGCTACTTCATCACTCTTCCAAGTTCCAGCAAGGCCTGCTTCAAAAAAGTTACATGAAACCAGCATAGCAGAAATAAGAACCATAAGAACGGCTAAAACACCAATTTTTCTTTTCATAAGGAAACTCCTTAATATTTTTTATTTTGTAACTTAATTATATAATTTTTCTCCATTTTGTCAAAACAAGGTATTCACTTTTGTCTTACACTTCATAACCACGATTCTGGATTGCTTTTCTTTTGGTTTCAGCAAGTCCTAAAAGAACACTAAGGAGAGCTGTCATTTCGGCCATAAGGTTCTGAAAAAACCGTTTCTTTTTTCCCTGCCGTGCACGGGATGCCAGACCAACTTTATTCCAGGTTTCAAAAACTTCAGGAATAAAAGTAACTGCAAGTGAAATGACAAAAGCAAGATTAAACTTCCTCATAAAAGGTAAAACTTTACAGAAAGCTATGTGAACCCCTTCAAAGCTTTCCCTTATTTCAAGACTTGAAGTAGTCTCAAAAATCATCTGACAGGCAAAGCTTGCAAAGAAAAAACGGATTGTATAAAGTCCCCCGGCAAGAAGACCGTTTTTATAGTCCGGATAGATTCTGAATGCCGTAACAAGGACACCGAACCATAAAACCCACTTCATTTGTATTACACTTGAAAGTGTCCCCTTTCCAAGGAAAAACAGCAAAATGCATATACAAATGCAGTACAAAAGCTGAAAAAACACCCATTTTTGAAGTATTTCTTCAGAATTTTCCATCTGTCCGCCAAGAAAGCATGTAACACAAAATACCATCATAAAAAGAATTTTTATGAGAGCCGGAATTCTGTGTAAAATGGAATTTCCTTTACGATAACAGAAAAGTTTTACAGCCATAAAAGTTCCTTAAGTTTTTCTTCAGAAGGCTCTGTCACAGTTCCTAAAGGATTCCTGATGCTCCAGTCTTCAAGATTCTGTTTAAGTCCTTCCAAAGGCGTTCCGTCAAAACGGATTTTACCTTTATCAAGGACAATCATTCTGTCGCAAAGCCCAAGAATTTTTTCTGTTTCATGAGTTAATACAAGAACCGTTTTCTTTTCTTCTTTTAGCTGTTTAAGAATCCGGCAGACATTTTTTACGCCGGGATAATCAAGGTTTGCAAAAGGTTCATCAAAAATAATGAGGTCCCGGTTCATGGCAACAATTCCTGCCACTGCAAGACGGCGTTTTTCTCCGCCGCTCATGGTTCTTGCCTGAGAATCTTTTTTATGAAGGATTCCGCACTGAGACAAAGCTTCTTCAACTTTTCCTTTTATTTCTGATTTTTTTACACCCTGATTTTTTACGCCGAAAGCAACATCTTCGTAAGGAGTTTCACCAAGAATCTGACAGTCCGCATCCTGAAAAACAAGACCAGCATGGCCTTCTACCTGAATCCGACCTTCTGTGGGTTCATCAAGTCCTGCAATAAGATTCATTAAAACTGTTTTCCCCGAACCGTTTGATCCTGCAATCAAAAGGAACTCTCCGCTTTTTACGGAAAAGCTTACATCCGTAAGAGCACAGATTCCATCAGAAAAACTTTTGTAAACCCCTTCAATCTTCAGCACTTCTACCACCACTGTTTCTTTTACTATCAATCCACAATTTTCAATAGTCCATTGTCAATTATTAATTACAAATCATTCCCTGAACGCGTTTTCTAAGGCTTCCAGTAAGGATTACGTTAAGTGTTGTTTTGATGATCATTCCAGGAATAAAAGGAATAACACAGGCTTTAACTGCAACATCCATTCCTTTTCCTGTTACGCGGATAAAGCCGCCAAGACCGCAGGCAAAAAGAACAGCTTCTGCAAGAACCGCCGCACAAACACACATAATCCATTTTTCTGCATTTGTATGATCCTTTTTTGGGCTCAGAAGGAATCTTAAGAAAATACCTGCTGCAAGGGCACCAAGCATGTAACCGATAAGGAAACCGCCTGTAGGTCCTGAAATAATTACCTGGATTCCGGCTTTACCAGAATAAACTGGAAGTCCGATTGCACCTAAAACGAGAAATACAAAAACAGAAAGAGTTCCCCACACAGGTCCTAAAAGCATACCGGAAAGAAGGGCCAGCATATCCTGCAGAACGACTGGTACTCCTCCCGGAAGCGGAATATGGAAAAATGCTGCACAGCTGATAAGGGCTGCAAAAAGGGCTGCAAGAACCATTCCTTTAAGACTGTTTTTGTTGTTTAATTTTTCGCTCATTTTTTTTCTCCTCGTATATTAAAGCAAATAACTTTCTCCGGGAGTCAGACGCATTACCTCTCCACCCGAATTTTTTATCAGTCCGAAACCTGCATCATCAGCACCAATAAAGGTGCCCTGAAAACCGTCCGAACTGTTACGAACTGTTTTATTTATATCTGAACAGTAATAATTCCATTCAGCCACAAGGATTTCAGGATACTTTACAACCTTGTTTTCAATTTCCTTATACATAGTCATAAAAGTTTTCAAAAAATCTTTTCTTGAAAACTTATTCACAATATTTATCCCGATTCCAAGATTAATCCATTTTGTCCGGTTTCCTGAAACAAAAACCTCATCAAGAACCCCGCCGACCTTTCCTTCTTCATCCCAGATTTCATTAGGCCACTTAAGCTTATAAGATTTTCCAGTAAGTGCTTTAAGTGTATTTGCAACTGTAACCTGAGCTGCAAGAACCATGCGGCTAGCCTTAGATGAAGGTAATGAAACTTCCGTAACAAGAGTAAATGCAAGGCTTCCTTTCTTTGCATCCCATCTGTTTCCCTTCCTGTCCTTTCCGTCCGTCTGCCGGTCACAGATTATAATTACCGGCTTCCGCCCAAGAACTGCAGCACGGCGGCCGTAAGCCCCTTGAACTTCGTTATCATCTCCTGTTTCAGGCTTCATCATCCTTTCAAAGGCTAATTTCCGGGCTTCATCCATTGTAGAGCCAGTTTCTTCTATAAATATGACTTGAGTTTCATTTTCACCAAATTCAAATGGCATTACAGAATCTTCACGTTCATGAACAAGGCGGTACCCATTTTTCCCTGATTCAATCTGATACCCCGAATCTTCAAGTGCCTGTACTGCTTTCCACACAGAAACCCGCGAAAAACCTGTTATTTCAGCTAAATCTTCCCCGGAAACCGCTGTTCCCGGTTCTTTTTTTGCCATTTGGCGGAGTATTTTGAGAACCTGATTTTTTGTAGAAGGCCTTTCGTTACCCATTCAATTTAATAGGGTAACGAATTTTACTAAAAAAGGCAATATTTCCCCTCAAATTTCCACTTTTACTCATTCTTTTAGTGGATTTCCCCCACATCCACCGCTAAGATAAAAGCCTAGAGGAAATATAGTTATGGCAAAAGAATTATCAAAACTTATGGATTTCAGACCAAGCATCAAAGTTCTGGATGCAACAATTCGTGACGGAGGGCTAGTTAATGATTTCTTTTTTACTGATGAATGTGTTCGCGACCTGTATCAGACAAACATCAAAGCAGGCGTAGACTATATGGAACTTGGTTACAAAGCTGACAAAGAACTTTTTGACGAATCAAAATTCGGAAAATGGAAGTTCTGTAATGATGATGACATTCGTAAAGTTCTTGGTGACACAGAAGGCGGACCTGTAAAACTTGCTGTAATGGCTGATGTTGGACGCTGTAACTATAAACAGGATATTCTGAAGAAATCAGACTCTCCTATCGACATGATTCGTGTTGCAACATACCTGAACACAATCCCAACTGCAATCGAAATGATTGAAGATGCAAAAGAAAAAGGCTACGAAGTAACATGTAACATTATGGCAATTTCTGCAGGTCAGGAATCTGACATTAAAGTTGCCCTAGATCTTCTTGGAAAATCAAATGTTGACTGTATCTACATTGTAGACTCATATGGTTCAATATACCCTGAAGCTATGGCTCGCGTAGCTGACATTTATACAGAAGCCGGAAATAAATACGGAAAAGCAATCGGTATTCACGCTCATAACAACATGCAGCTTGCCTTCGCAAACACAATTGAATGCTGTGGTGACGGCGTAGATTTCCTTGACGCTACGTACGGCGGAATGGGACGTGGAGCGGGAAACTGTTCTATGGAACTTCTTCTTGGTTTCCTTAAAAATCCAAAATACAAGACTTTTCCTGTTATTCAGTTCATCGAAAATCATATCAATAAAATGAAGAAAGACGGCATTGTCTGGGGTTACGACCTTCAGTACATGATGACAGGTCAGCTGAACCAGCACCCACGTACAGCCATTGCCTTCACAAAAGACAAGCGGGAAGACTACGTTGAATATTACAAACAGGTAGTAGCAGAAGACTAAAGCAATGCACAATTCACAATGCAGAATGCACAATATATAATCCATATTTCATCATGCAAATTACTTTAATATTGTGAATTGTGAATTATTAATCGTGAATTATAAATTGGAGGCTATAAATGATAGCTTTAACACTTACCATCCTGGTTGCATATTTTGCAGTCATGATTGTTATCGGTCTGTACTGTAGAAAAAACTCTACAGACGTAAACGGATTTGTTCTTGGAGGACGTTCTGTAGGTCCATGGCTTACAGCATTTGCGTTCGGAACATCTTACTTTTCTGCAGTTATCTTTGTAGGTTATGCAGGTCAGTTTGGATGGCTTTTCGGTCTTGCTTCAACATGGGCAGGTCTTGGAAACGCATTTATCGGTTCTCTCCTTGCATGGAATATTCTTGGAAGAAGGACACGCATTATGTCACAGCATATCGATGCAAAGACAATGCCTGATTTCTTCGGAAAGAGATTTGAATCTACCCCTCTCAAAGTCGTAGCTTCCCTGATTGTATTCGTATTCCTTATTCCTTACACAGCATCTCTTTACAACGGTCTTTCTTCCCTTTTCGGACTGGTATTCAACATTCCTTACTGGGTTGTAATTCTTGTTATGGCTGTTCTTACAAGTTTCTACGTAATCTTCGGTGGTTACATGGCAACTGCAATCAACGATTTCATCCAGGGTATCATCATGCTGGTTGGTATTGTTGCTGTAATTCTTGCAGTTCTTGGACAGAATGGAGGACTTCTTTGTGCAACTCAGAAGCTTTCAGCAGTTCCAGCTTCAGGATGGACAGGAGGAGCATATACTTCATTCTTCGGACCAGATCCTGTATTCCTTCTTTTCGTTGTAATTCTTACTTCCCTTGGTACCTGGGGACTTCCACAGATGGTTGGTAAGTTTTACGCAATCAAGAGTGAAAAAGACATTCAGAAAGGAACAATTATTTCTACAGTTTTTGCTATCATCGTTGCAGGCGGATGTTATTTCCTTGGTGGTTTCGGACGCCTTTACGGAGTTGAACTGAGTGGTACAGGAAAACCTCTTTTTGATACAATCATTCCAAAAATGCTTTCAACACTTTCACCAGTTCTTATTGCTGTAGTTATTGTTCTCGTACTTTCAGCTTCAATGTCAACTCTTTCTTCACTGGTTCTTACATCAAGTTCAACATTCACACTGGACATTATCAAACCTGCAAGCAAAAAAGAAATGACAGAAAAGAAACAGGTTCTGATTATGCGCATTTTCATTGTATTCTTCATTATTGTTTCTGCTGTTATTGCTGTAGTAAAAGATGCTAACCCTGGTGTTACATTCATCGCACAGATGATGGGTGTTTCATGGGGTGGACTTGCAGGTGCATTCCTTGCTCCATACCTTCTTTCCCTTTACTGGAAAGGCGTTACAAAAACTTCAGTTGTAGTTTGTTTCATTTGGGGAACAGGACTTGCAATTACTCAGTTCATATTCTCTATGACTGGTGTAAATGTTGCATCATTCCCACCATTCTTTGCACTCATGTTCAAAACAAGTATCCACTCAGGATCATTTGCAATGATTGGTGGACTTATCATAGTTCCACTTGTTAGCCTTATTACAAAGAAAATGAACAAAGAAAGCCTGGACGAAATCTTTGAATGCTACGATGAAAAAGTAACAGTTTCTAAAAAAGTTTCTCTTCCTGACGAAAACTAATAAATATACTGGGGCTGTCCAATAAGTTTGCATTACGGTGGTTGAGTTTATCGAAACCACCACATTTAGTGTAGCAGTCATTTCGACGAGTGGTTCTTGAGCCTGTCGAAGGGCTTAATAATCGCTACACTCATTACTTATTGGACAGCCCCATGTTTTTTTTGACTTTTTGGAGATTAAAGAATAAAATTATAGATAAGTATGAATCTTCGTGAAAATTCAACATTAGGACGCAAAGTATTTTTTGTTAATCCGCCTTACTACGTAACGAATACTATTATTCCTCGTCTTACTGATAATGAATACGAAGTTTATTTTATTGATAATTTCAGAATGGTTAAACCTGTTTTGAAAAAATACCCTGACTCTATCTGTTTCATAAATATCGACAGCGATGTACTTACCTTTAAGCAGTGGTTTCGTTTTGTAAAATCCTTTGAAGAAGACGAAATTTTATCAACAATCTTTTTTGGTGTAATCAGTCAATATGCACCAAAACCTGAAAGGGAAAACTTTCTTCTGAACGTTCAGCTTCCTGCAGGCTTCATTCAGTTTACTCCCGACATGGAAGCCCTTGTTGATATTTTTCTTGCCATCCTCGAAATGAATGAGGCAATGGGAAAACGTAAATATGTACGTGCTGACTGCGGCCGTGACCCTCGAATATACGCCGAAATTAATCTTGAATCCAAGAAAATGCCACTTATGATCCAGAACATTTCATCTGTTGGTATTTCCTGCTACGCAAATGAATCTCAACTTCCGCTGCTTGAAGAAAAATCTGTTCACAGAATGACACTTCACCTTAATGACATGGTTTTCCCAGGTTCTATTATTATTCTGATGAAACGAGAAATGAACGGAAAACCTATTGTTGTTATGCTCTTTGGACAGGGGCTTGCTTTCTCTAGTAAAAGCATGATCCGTGATTTTATCCGCCATAAAATTCAGGTAAATCTGAATCAGGAATTTATTGGAGTTCCTTTAGATAAAACGGACTACACAAAAGACCCCGAAGTTCTGGAGCCGTTAATTGGGGCTAATGAAGACATGGAAAAAGACCAGACCTTTGATGAACTTGAAGAAATTAACGAAGGCAATATTGATCCGGCTGATGAAGAAACAGACTCCGATTCAGATTTACTCTGATTAAATAATACTAACAATCCTATCACTCATTCGTTCTGCTTCACTTTTATCATGAGTCACCATAATAGCCGTGAAACCAATTTCTTTTTGCCAAAGTCTCATCTGCTGCCCGAGTTTATACCTTAACTCAGCATCAAGGGCAGAAAGAGGTTCATCCATTAATACAAGGTCAGGAGATGTGATTAAAGTACGGGCAAGAGCAACTCTCTGCCGCTCCCCGCCTGACAAAGAAACAGGATTTCGTTTATCAAAACCTGAAAGACCGAATTCTCCAAGAAATTCAGATGCTTTTCTCAAAGCTTCTTTTCTGGATTCTCCATGGGACATGAGCCCGAAAGCAACATTTTCTACTACATTCATATTTTCAAAAAGTGCACCAGACTGAAATATCATACCGATGCCCCTTTTTGAAGGAGAAAGTTTTTCGATTCTTTTTCCTTCAAGAACAATCTCAAGAGGATAATCATCATCATTTTTTTCAAGTCCTGAAATAATTTTCAAAACAGTGGATTTACCGCTTCCCGAAGGGCCCACAAGACTTGTTAATGTTCCTTTATCACATTCAATTGAAAAACTTATAGTTTTTGATTCAAAAGTTTTATGAATATTTTGTGCACTAAAATAAAAACTCATTTTCGCCCTCCGATCTTTTCAGAAATAATAAAAACACAAAAACAAATTAAAGCAAGAATTGTTCCTGAAGCACAAGCAGTATTAAACCTGTAAGAACCAGAAAGCCTGTATGTATATAAACTTAAAGTCTGAAATTTAGGAATAGAAAGAATAAGTGGAAGCGTAGTATCTCCGGCACTGAAAGCAAAACAAAAACCAAAAGAAGCATATACTGATTTTTTTATCCATGGAATAAATACGCGAAAAACAGAATCTGTGAAATTTTCAGAAAGAACAGAAGCTGCATTTTTTACATCTATTGGAATTGTATCCAGCGCAGAACTGATTTGTCTGAAAGAAAGAGGCCAGAACAATGCTGATTGAACAAGAATAAGGGAAAGCTCATTTCCTTTCTTAAAAAGAAGTGTAAGAGCGAATCCAAGAACTATTGAAGATACAGCCATGGGAAGAAGAGCAAGAAGTCTAAAGAGTTTCTTAAGTTTAGTAAAACCTGGATTTTGTAATGACAATGCATATACAAGGGACACAACTGTACAGACAAATGCAGTACAAAATGAAATTTTTATTGTTGAAAGAAAAGAAATCCAGAACCCTTTTGAATTAAAGAGCATTTTATACTGATTCAGTGAAAAAACATTTTTTCCCGAAACTCGGGCTGTAAATCCATTTACTACAATTCCAATCAATGGAGAAAGGAAAAAAACAGCTATTAAAAAAAATAAAACTACAAAAAGAAGAATTTCACATACTTTTGAAACAACACTTTCATATTCAGCTCTAAAAGGTTTAGGAAGCTTCTTTTTTTCAAATACCAGACCAGAACCGTTTATCTCCCCCCCTGCACTTAAATACAGAATTACTATTAAAACCGCCGTCAGTGTTTCAATAAGAGCAAGGTTTGAAGCATAAGAAAAATCAAGACTAGTTTTTACTGCCTGGTAAATTTCCACTTCAAGAGTTGATGTTCCTGGCACAGAAAAAAGAAGTACCATCATAAAACTAAAAAAACAAAATAAAAAAACCGGAATTACCGCTGATCCTATAGCAGGTAAAAGTGATGGCAATGTAATTTTGAAAAACACTCTTTTTTCACTGGCACCCAGTAAACGGGCAGCATTTTCGGTTTCACAAGGAAGACTTTCCCAGGACCTTGACACTATGCTCATCACAAGTGGAAAATTATATGAACCTTGAGCAATCATAATCCCTTTTTCTGAATAAAGTATCCTTATTTTTTCAAATCCAAATAAATTTAACACTTCATTCAAAAGACCTGAAACACCAAACACTGAAACAAAACCAAGGCTTGCAATCAAAACAGGAACACAAAGAGGAACTGCAGAAAAACCAATCAATAATTTTTTAAAAAAGAAATTACGTCTGGCACAGAAAAAAGCGGCAGGTAAACCAAGTACAAAAGCAATTAAAGTACTTCCCAGTGCTATTTTCAAAGTATAAAGGGTAACAAAAAAAATGCGGCCTGAAACTGCTTTTTCTGAAATATGATTCTCAAACTGAGGTGCAAAAACAGAAGGCAAAAAGGCCGCAATTAATGGAATAATAAAAACAAGAAGCACAACCAGAGTAAGAAACAAAGCAGAATATAAAACCAAATATCTAGCAGCATTCCGTCTTTGTTTCAATTTATATCTGTTAGCTTCTTCCATTTTTATTCCGAAATAATCTTCATAATTTCACTTACAGCTTCATCAAGTTTTGTTACATCATATGATAAAGTTTTTTCTGGGACAGGAGCTGCTTTTTTATAACTTTCAGGAAGGACAACTTCTTTATTTGCAGGGAACATCCACTGGGTAAGAGGAATAACATTCTGTGCTTCTTCGGAAATAAGGAAATCTATGAATGCTTTTGCTGTTTTTTCATTTTTTGTTCCTTTGGTAATTCCTACCCCTTCAACCTGCTGAACGTGACCTTCTGCAAAAACGATTGCCTGGAAACGGTCTCCTTCACCATATTCAACATGATAAGCAGGACTTGTTGTATAACTTGAACAAAGAGGTGCTTCTCCTTTTGTGAAAAGCCCATAACCAGAACTCCATCCTGGGCTCATTGTAAGAATTGATTTTTTAAGATCCTTCCAGTAATTTTTGTAATTGTCTCCAAATACTGCAACAGTCCAGGCGGCAAAACCAAGGCCTGGTGTACTGGTTCTAGGATCCATAAGAATTACTTTTCCTTCATAATCCTTATTAATTAAATCAGAAAGACTTTCAGGAGCTTTCACAGAAGCTTCTGTATCAAAAATCATTGCAAAATGACTGTAATCAAATGGTGTAAGAATCCAGTCTCCTCCAAACGCTTCTTCAAGACCAGAAACAAGGTTTTCTCTCCCTTCAGGCTTGTAAGGAACAAGAAGCCCTGCTTCACGGGCTTTATAAGAAAGATTATTATCAAGGCCTAAAAGCACATCACTCTGAGGCTTATTCTTTTCCGAAAGAGCTTTTGAAAGAATCTGAGCTCCATCTCCACAATTCACCCAGGTTACTGAAACACCTGTTTTATCTTCAAAACGTTTTGCTATTTCAGGACCAGGTCCCCATTCGCTTATAAAAGAGTCATAAGTATAAACAACCAGTTCTTTTGACGTTTCTTCTTTTTTTGAACATGACATAAAAGAAAGAGTCAGTAAAAACAATGCAGTAAATATAAAAAAAGATTTTTTCATTTTATTCTCCATAAATAAAAAATTATTTTTCTTCTTTAAGATCAGATCTGTCTTTATTGTATTCAAAAAGAGATTTTCCTTTTGCATTCTCTTCAACAAGGATGTTTACAATTTTGCTTTCAGGGAAAATCTTTCTTGCAACTTCAAGGGAACGTGCTGCCCCTTCTTTATCTTTATTTTCAAAAAGGAGCTGTGAATACATAAGATTTGCATAATACTTTTCGGCATCACTTCTGGCACAGTCAACAGCTTTCTTGGAAAATGTTATAGCTTTCTTTTTACTTCCACCTGCCATACCCGGTGCCCAGTAATACCACTGTCCAAGATTCATATTGGAATAGAAAAAATCAGGATCAAGTGCAATTGCTCTTTCATAAAGTGGTTTAATAGAAAGGCCATATTTCATTACATCTTTCATAGAAAATGCCATAGAGCAGGAAGTAACATCACCGTATGTAACAAGAAGCCACTTATTAAGTTCAGCATCTGTTTTATCTTTACAAAATGCTTCATTTTTCAGTAGCTGTGCTTTCATCATATCACGGCAAGTGTTTTTCTGTTTTGAATCCAGATAAAGAAAATTGTAATATTCGTTTACATAGAAATTTTCAACAGCAAGCTGTTCATCTTCAGAAAGAGAATTAAATTCTACTTCGTGTTCTTTAACAAACTCATCTATTTCGGCACGAGCTTTTGCAGAATCTAAAACCTGATCATATGCTGTCAGTTTAAGTCTAAGCTGAAAAAAATCAGCAATTAGTTTATCACATTCAGAAGAAACTGCCCCCTGGGCAAAAAGCCCAAGAGCAGAAACTAAAAAAATTACCGAGAAAATAATTTTTCTCATAAAAACTCCTAAGAAGAACTATTCAGTTTTATATGTCAGAGGAATCTTATAAGTATCTTCGTAAATGGCTTTCCACTGAGCATAGTTTTCATTCATAAGGTATTCCATATTTTCCGGACGTTTTACCCCTTCTTTCGGATAAATAGGTTTTCCAACATGAATTGTGTATTCCTGAACAGGGAATCCATTGTCATCAATAATACTTGAATCTTCTAGTGTAATGAAACATGGAAGAACAGGCACATTGTTTTTTACAGCAAGGTTGAAAGTTCCTTTTTTCATTGGACGAGGCTTTCTGTAGTTCCACCACATTCCCTGTTCCGGATAAATAAGAATAAAATGTCCTGCTTTAAGAAGGTTTCCACAAGCCTGCAAGAACTCATTAATTACAATATGATTTGTAGACAGAGGTAATGTATAACAGTAACGCATAAGAAGTCCGTAGAAACCTGGGAAATTTGTATAGTTTCCTTCACGGATTACACGGAAGAATTTACTCTTCGAATTATTCTTTTTCAGTTCTTCATAAACATATTCAATTACAAAGCTGTCAAATGCATTGAAATGGTTACAGGTTACAATTGCACCGCCTTTGAAATCTTTAATATTTTCAAGACCAACAATTCCCTTGTAAATAAATTTCTTCTGACGTTCCATTTTATTGCGGAACTTTCTGGCTTTTTCGTGAGCATAAAGAGCCATAATCTTTGTTTTGAGTTTTTTCTGTTCAAAGTCTACTTCGCCTGGAACAAGCTGTCTTGCTGGAGGATCATCCTCAACATCCTGGTCAAATTTTCCGGCAATTTCATATTCATCAATTTTTTTCAGAACACGAAGTCTGTCTTCTGCCTGCTTTACTTCTGATTTTTTTACAAGAGCTTTTACAACCTTGAAGAATGAACGCATCAAAGTCTGACGGTTCAGGTAATTATCGGGACGGTTTGTTTCTTCAATAGCAAGTTTTGCAAGATGATCAGCTTCCTGCATATCCTTCTGTTTTCTTTCTTCAGAATAGTTCTTGAGAATTTCAAGAATTTCATCATATACAACTGTCTGTTCTGCATATTTCCAGAAATATTCTTTAAGACGACAGTCATCAAAGTGCCATGGTTTAGACCACATAATATAGTGAATGATTTTAAATTCTTCAGGCTTACAAGGAAGTTCACCGTATACTTCCATATCCCAGCCCTGTGGCAGCCACAGAACTTTGTTATAACAGATAACATTCAGGTAATCTTCATCCTGAGTTACAGTAAAGGTATATTCGTGAAGAAGCTTAATAAACTGATCAAGTACACGCTTTGTGCGGAAACGTTCACAGTTAATAAGAAGAACACCTGCATTAAAATAATTATTCCGGTCACAACCAAGACATTTTTCTACATATGTTCCAAAAACATCTTCCTGTATCATAGCCTGTTCTTTACAAGCTCCCACATAATTATCACCAAGATCATAAGCATACATTTCTGCAATGTTACCAAGAATAATTGTATCAGAGTCAATGTAAATTGCTTTATCATATTC
>JAHBAD010000105.1 GCA_018385395.1 Treponema sp. | reverse complement strand
CACGAACTTGGCAAGATGGAAGAAATTCTTGGCCACGAAAAAACTATCAACTCTCTTGTTGATGATATTCTTAATCACTACGAAAACGAACGCCAGTATCTTTATACCGGAAAGGCAATGATTGTTGCTTATAACCGCTCAATTGCCATGAAGATTTTTAATCGCATTCTGGAGCTACGGCCATCCTGGGCGGGAACTACTTCTCAGGTTACAGTCGGCTCAAAGCAGATTACAGTCCCTGGTGATGATGCCCGAATTGCCGTTGTAATGACCGAAAGCAACAAGGATCCTGAAGAATGGCGTACAATAATCGGCAACAAACACCGCAAGCAGGAACTCGCTTCCCGCTTCAAAGATAATGACAGCCCGCTAAAAATTGCAATCGTTGTTGATATGTGGCTTACAGGTTTTGATGTTCCTTCCCTTGCAACAATGTATGTTTACAAACCGATGGAAAGCTACAACCTTATGCAGGCAATTGCCCGCGTAAACGGAACATCCCTCGGATGTTCATCGAGTTTGCTACGCAAACTCACAGCATGAATGCAAGTTTTTGCAAAGCAAAAACTCGGTAAGCAAGCGATAGCTTGCGACGAATTGCAAGTGCCCTCAAGCAGACAATGAACGACTACACTGTCCGAGACCGCCAGAACTACGGTGAGATGGATGTTGCAAAACGAGCCTTCCCTAAGTTTCAGGAAAAGCTTGAAATCTGCCGAAACCTTTTCTTTGGATATGATTACACTCCATTCTACGAAGGCTCAGACTTACAGCGCGGTATGACAATCAGCGGTGCGGTAAACTTTATTGTTGCTCCAGATAAAGAAGAAAAAAAACAGGCATTTATAAAAGAAGCACTTATGATCAAACAAGCACTTTCACTTTGTTCTTCGATGGTAATAGAGCATATGCGTCTTGAAGCTGCCTTCTTTGAATCTGTCCGCGTTCTTGTAATGCGTATTTTATATAATCCATCTGGCAAGAAATTCTCCCTCAAAGAAATCAATGACCGCATAAATGAACTTCTCAAACAATCAGTTAAATCCGACGGTGTTATAAATCTTTTCTCTGATGTTGGTGAAAAAGTAAACCTCTTTGATCCAACCTTCCTTGAAAACATCTCGAAGATGAAAGAGAAGAATCTGGCAGTAGAAATGCTCAAGAAGTTGATTGAAGAACAGGTAAAAGTTTACAAACGTACAAACCTTGTAAAATCAGAAGCCTTCAGCGAACTCATCCAGCAAACACTGAACCGTTACTTGAACGGAATGCTTACAAACGAAGAAGTAATTCAGGAACTTTTAAAACTTGCAAAAGAAATGCTCCACGCCAGCGAGGAAGGAAACAAACTCGGATTAACTGATGAAGAACTTGCCTTCTATGATGCGCTCACAAAACCGGACGCAGTAAAAGATTTCTATTCCAACGATGACCTGGTTGCACTTACAAAAGAACTCACAGAAACGCTCCGCAAGAATAAAACCATCGACTGGCAGAAAAAAGAATCTGCTAGAGCAAAGATGCGAATGATTGTTAAGAAGCTTCTAAAGAAATATAAATATCCGCCAGAAGGTCAGGAAGATGCATTAAAAACTGTAATCAGTCAGTGCGAACTTTGGACCGATAATGTTGCTGATTTTGAAGATTCAGTTTCATATTCTATAAATGATGACTATGGAACATTGAAAGTTGCAGAACCAGACTCAGACTACGGAAAATAAACTTCAATATTAAACTAATGGATGAATAAACTCTGGGAACATCTCTCCCGCAAACGCAAACTCCCGCTCGCCAAACAACACCAGCGTAATCTCATCAAAATCATCCTGATGCAGTTTCATAGTCTTTATTGCTACCCTAATAGCATCGCGCTGCGGATAACCATAAACACCGGCAGAAATCAGAGGAAAAGCAATTGTCTTAAGGCCTTTTTCTTTTGCAAGATTCAAAGAATTTTCATAACAGGAAGTAAGGAGTGTCTCAGCCTCTGCAGGTGAATGTTCAAAATAAATCGGCCCAACAGTGTGAATTACAAATCTTGATGGAAGATTATATCCCTTTGTGATTTTAGCTTGGCCGGTTCTGCAGCCATGAAGAGTACGACATTCAGAGAGAAGTTCAGGACCCGCGGCATAATGAATAGCACCATCAACACCGCCGCCACCAAGAAGCGATGAATTAGCCGCATTTACGATTGCGTCACAAGCAAGCTTAGTGATGTCGCCTTTGATAATTTTGATTTTTCCCATATTGGAGCTGATGGGTCTTGAACCCTTATATAATTGTAAATTAATAAAAAAAGTCCAGTGGACTATTAGTTACTAATTATCCATCAACAAATTGTAGCGCTCTAGCCAGGTGAGCTACAGCCCCGATGATTTTATTATATCACATTTTTCTTATTGTATTAGTTTTAAGACTTCAGGAATATCATTTTTTAGGGTTTCAAAGACAATTGTTAAATCAACATTTCCGTAGTCATGTACAATTCTATTTCTTAATCCGTAAATATCAGTCCATGGAATTTGATTATGATTAGTTTTATATTCATCTGATAAATTTTTTGAATCTTCAGAAATTTGTACTAAGCTAAATAACATTGCCTTTTGCAAAACCTCGTCTTTATTAAAATCATCCTTCCTTTCCGACGGTGCAGCGGCCTTCGCCATTTTCGTCCACCCATTCAGGAGTTAGTTCTGTAAGACAGGCATCATTTATCATTCCAAAATCCAGATTTTCAACCAGCCCAAGATTCAGAGCCATTTCACGAGCTTGCAGCAATTTATTTAGATTTCTTGCTTCGCAAATTGTTTTGGTAATTCGTCCGTTCAAATAGTCGTTATAGATTTCCCGATCCAGGTCAAAAGATGCATGAATACGTCCATTTTCTTCTTTAAGATTTCTTTTGATAAGCCAGATACGGTCGGTCAAGGCACGCTTCGCTTAAGGCCTTGACTCTCTCGTTTTTAGGGTTTGTAATAAACCCTAAATCAAGTATCCTTCCGCACAATGAGCAACCATTGCCCCAAGTTTTCCTGCAGAGAAATGTAAATCTTTTCTGATGATAAATAATCTTCGCATTACAATAGTTAAACTCCAAGTTCTTCCAAACTCTCTTTCATAGTCTTTTCAAAATTCTGGATCCAGCCTTCTTCAATATCTGCAAGACCTTCAAGAAATTGATTAACAAGAGTTCTATAAGATCCATATTCGGGAGTATTTTTGTGCTCCTGCAGCTACCTTACGCTATATCCATTTTTATTGCGCAAATCTTTTAGGAGTCTCGAGGTTGCCGGTATACCAACGACAGTCCGTTTTGCTGGTTGAATTGAATATGAATATTCCATACGCAAATTATAAAAGGAATCTGCAGAAATAAATAGTAAACTGTTAGTTTAAAATTTGAAGCCTACTGTCGGGTTTTAGGCCGAAGGCTTCAGCATTTTAAGGAAATATTTTAGGAAAAAAAGTAGTTTTCTGAAATTTACTGAAATTTTTGAGTTGAAAAATATGTAAAACGGTGCGTAATTGTGCATATTGTGACATGCTGAAACATGTGAAAAGGTTTTGAGAGCTTTTCAAAGCCCCTCATAAAGCGCTAGTAACGTCGAGGTACTGCTACTGAGCAGTACCAACAAGGCAATTTGCTACAAAGTCCAGCGGTAACGCTGGACGATGGGGAAATTCATGCGTCCCCTGGCGGGGCCGCTTGTGTTTAGTTGGCAGAGCCAACTAAACACATACGTCGGGTAAACCCTCCGTTAGTGTAAGGAAATTTATCTCACCGGTTGGACAGCACTACTGTGCTGATCCAACCAGACACATCCACTCGGCCTCACAGCAAAGGGTGTCGCCGACATAGAGCTTACCGGCCTGTTTGATCATTTTCGGGCTGTTGCGGAGAAATGTGATTTCCATTCTTGCTTTGTCACCAGGGCGAACCTGGTTACGGAACTTCACTTTGTCCAAAGTAGCAAAGAAGAAAAGTCCGTCAGCAGGAACAATGTTCAGGTAACGGAGTGCTGCTCCACCAGCCTGAGCCATTGTTTCACAAAGGATTACTCCTGGAACTACAGGATATTCAGGAAAGTGTCCTTTGAAAAAGAATTCGTTTTCTGTGAAAACGTGTTCACAAACTGCACCTTTTTCATCGGCACTGATAATTTCATCTACGAACAAAAATGGTTCGCGGTGTGGAAGAAGTGATTTAATATCTGTTGTCAGTGACATGGTTTTCTCCTGTAAAAAAATGTACCCCAACTTCCGTCGGGGCGTTGCGGGGTGTCCCCGCAGAAGGGGTAGCGCAAGACCTTAGGCTTGCGCGTAGGGGAAGGCTTTCCCCCCTACTTTACTTTTTTAAGAATGATAGCACCGTTATGTCCACCAAAACCGAATGTTGCAGACATAGCTGCTTCAACTGGTTCGTTGAGTCCTACGTTTGGAACGTAGTTCAGGTCACATCCGCCTTCGATATCAACTTCATCCAGGTTCTTTGTACATGGAATGAAGCTGTCCTGGATTGCTTTAACACAAACCATAGCTTCAATAGCACCAGTAGCACCAAGACAGTGTCCGTGCATAGATTTTGTAGAAGAAATCTTAAGCTTGCGGGCGTTTTCTTCACCGAAAGCAATTTTGATCATCTGTGTTTCAGCTGAATCGTTCTTGTGTGTTGAAGTTCCGTGTGCGTTGTAGTATGTGATTTCTGAAGGATCCATTCCTGCATCTTTCAGGGCGCGTGTCATACATTTTGCTCCTGTGATTCCATCAGGGTTTGGAGCAGTAAGGTGGTAACCGTCACAAGATGCACCGTATCCGGCAACTTCAGCATAAATCTTAGCACCACGAGCTTTTGCGTGTTCATATTCTTCGAACATGAGCATTGCTGAACCTTCACCCATTACGAAACCGTTGCGGTTCTTGTCGAATGGACGAGAAGCTTTTGTTGGGTCTTCATCAAAACCTGTTGAAAGAGCGTGGAGAACTTCGAAAGAAACAACACCGAACTGACAGATTGTTGCTTCAGCACCACCTGTAAGACATGTGTCCAGACGTCCTGAGCGAACCATATCAAATGCAACACCAAGAGCATCAGTTCCTGAAGAACATGCTGTAGCTATAGACTGAACTGGTCCGTGAAGACCAAAGGTGATTGCAATGTTTCCGCCTACTTCGTTTGGAATAAGCTGTGGGATAGCCATTGGATTTGTTTTTGTGAATCCCATTTTCTGAAGTCCGAGAACTGAAGCTTCTGTTACTTCAAGACCACCAATACCAACACCAAGGATAATGCCTGTTTCATCAAGAACTTCAGCATTTCCCATAAGTCCTGCATCATCAAGACACTGTTTAGCAGCTGCTACACCGAACTGTGTGAAGCGAGCCATTTTACGTGCATCTTTTGAATCCATGAAGTCGCCTGCGTTGAAGTTCTTTACTTCTGCAGCGTAGTGAACTTTGTTGATAGAAGCATCAAACTGTGTGATTGGACCGATACCGCTTTTTGCAGCTTTGATTCCTGCCCAGAATTCATCAACACTATTTCCAAGAGGAGTGATAGCTCCAAGTCCAGTAATTACAACACGTCTTTTTTCCATTTTTTTTCTCCTAAATTATTAACCGATTGGCTTAGCAATTTGCAGCACTTTCAGCAGAGTTTACTGAAGTACATGTCCAGGTTTCGTTGTATTCTGTTTTTGCCCAAAGACCTGCAAGAACATTTCCAACGCCTGGTTCAATAAGTTTCCATTCAGAACCGTCAGCCTTCATTGTTTCTGCAAGTACTGATTCTTCTGTTGTCCAGAGAACAGGATTTGTCAGGTGAAGAACTGCATTCTTTTTGATTTCTGCGCCGTCAGTTGCAAGGGCACCTGTAACGTTTGAGAACATTGTGATTTTTGGATTATTGAATGTTACGTCAGCAATTGCTTTTTCGAATTCAATTGCAGCTTCCTGCATAAGTGGTGAATGGTAAGGACCTGCCACTGCAAGGCGGATAGCACGGCGGGCACCAGCTTCTTTTGCCTTTGCTTCAACTTCTGTAAGTGCGTCGAATGTTCCGCTTACTACAGTCTGAACTGAAGAGTTCATATTTGCAGGATAAGCATCTTTAATTCCGGCACAGAGTTCTTTTACTGCTTCTGGAGCAAGTCCCAGAACTGCTGTCATTCCAGGTGCATGACCTTCGTTTGCTGCAGCGATTTTTTCACAAACTGACTGCATTATCTGTCCGCGTGCACGAACCACTTTTATTACATCTTCATAAGAAAGAACGCCGGCAGCATATAATGCAGGGAATTCACCAAGCGAGAATCCCATGGCAGCTGATGGAGTAATACCTTTTGATTCAAGAACTTTCATTACTGCCAGAGATGCAGTTGTGATTGCCAGCTGGCTGTTGTCTGAACGGCTAAGAACTTCCTTTTCTGTTTCCCACAGAAGTTTAGGCATGTCTACGCCTGTGATAGCTGTTACGTCATCTACTACTTTGCGTGCTTCTGGATAAGCTTCGCAAAGATCTTTAATCATGCCGGGAACCTGTGCACCCTGTCCCGGAAACAAGAAAGCATACTTAGTTGCCATACTGTCCTTCCTGTAAATGTTATTTTAATATTTATTATGACATTTTTTGTAAAAGTGTCAATCTCAGAATAACAAAATACTGACAGTGTGACAAGTGAATTTAATTTTTTTTAGAATTCTTCTTTAGTTTCAACAGCTTCCTGTGGAATTTCATCCGTTCCTTCGGAAACCTCTTCTGCCTCAGTTCCCTCAGATTCAGCCGTCTCTGTTTGAGCTTCCGGATTTTCTGTCTTGAATTCTCCAAGTATTGTTTCAAGCTCTGTCATATTACTGAAACTATCCTTTGAGTTCTCATTAACCTCATTAATTCTCAAAACAATATCAGATGTTCCCCGTTTGATTTCATGAATTCCATTCTGTACTTCCGAAAAGAGACTGTTCATTGAAGCTACTTCTTCTGACACTGTCTTCTGTTTTTCAGCAAGCTTATTTCCAAAGCCGTTAATTTCATCAGCAGCCTGAGCTGTTACTTCGGTTTTGTCTTTTATAGAACGCATCTGACCGTCGAGTTTCGAAATATCACTTGCCATAGCTTCCATGGAAAGAACAACCTGATCGGCATTTTCACGCACTTTACCAAATGCTTCCGAAGCCTGGTTTCCTGCTACGTTTGCATCAGCTACAGAGTTTACAATTTCGCCAATAGCTTCTTTAATTTTCTTTGCGTTTACAGCTGTGTTTTCTGCAAGATTTCTGATTTCTTCTGCAACAACACTGAATCCTTTTCCGGCTTCGCCTGCGTGAGCCGATTCAATTGCCGCGTTCATAGAAAGCAGGTTTGTCTGACTTGCAATATCATTAATGATTTTTACAATACCACTAATTTCCTTAAGCTGTTCCTTGATTTCTTCCATTTTTTTTGCAGAAAGCTTAATCTTTGCATCACCATCTGCAACAAGGCCATTCATTTCTTTTGCATCCTTTGTTCGCTCAGAAGCGGTATGAGCCATCTGATTCAAAACTGATGCAACATCAATAACAGTCTTATTTGCATTATCAATAGCTTCTGTCTGACTCTGATTGTAATGAACAAGATTATCAATCTGATTGTTCATTTCTGCAATTATCTGAACAGTTCGTTCTACAGACTGAGAAATCTGGTCAAATTCCCGGGTGATAGATTCAATGTTTGCGTCAATTTCAGTTGTAGCTGCTGCCGTCGAATTTGCAGAACTGCTGATTTTTGCCCCGGAATCGATTGCCTTTGCCGCAGTATCTTTTACAGTGTTCAAAAATCCGTTCAGTTCAAGAACCATGTCATTCATGTTCTGCATAAGGTCAACCATTTCATCAGAACCATTAGGATTCATTTTTATAGTAAAATCCTTTTCACGGAGAACTCCTGAAACATCACGGACCTTTTTTATCCTGTTGACAACAAAACCTGTTACAAGTCGGGTTATGCCATACAACATTATGGAAGCTATAATGGCAATGATAATTGCCAGCTGTGCAAAACTTTTTTCTTCTTCAAGAGTAATATTACTTAATTTAATTACTGCACTCTCATTTGTCTCAGCCATCATTGCTGAAGTAGACCGGAAATTTGTAGTAAGCTCTGCAATTTTTCGCCATAGCTCCTCAATTTCAGCAAAAATCGGGGAATCTTTAATAAACGGTTTTGCTCCGCCAATTCCATAAGTTTTCAAATAAAAGTTATCTGAATCTGAAATATTAATATCCTGAAGTTTTTTGAATTCATCACCAATGTATAAAAGAGAATTTCTAACAGATTTCCAGAGGACAGGAATATATTTTACCGTTTCCTGCATCTCTGCAGAAAGCTTATCAAGATTATCTCCTGTCAAATAATCAATATCATCTTCAAGAAGTTTTACCTGATCCTGCCATTTATCATAAACCGTTGCAATTTCTACAGAATAGTTATTAACGTTATTAACATAATTAACACACTCAGAAAGATGAAGCTGCATTCGGGCCTGTCTGTACTGGAAATCCATGTTTGTTGTTGCTTTCTGCATTCCTATAAGCAAAAATACAACAAGCCCGAATGTTTCAAGAATAGTAAGGAGAATGATGATGAAAAATTTAGTATTCAGTTTCATACGGCATTATTATAAGTCACGAATTTGGATTTGTAAAATTAAAATGCCGTTATATCTCCAAAATATCCAATACATTTCCAAATATACCCAAAAAAAGGGGCTACCCCATTCTTTTGGGACAGCCCCTTATTTTCAACTGATTTTTATAAACCAGAAAATTTTTATGATTTTAGTAAACGCTTAAGATTTGAGTAAGTGTTTCTTTACCTATAATCTTCATGAAGTTTGCAAGGCGTGGTCCCTGGTCTTTTCCGATGATTGCGTGGTAAAGGGCTGTGAACAGTGCTTTTGCGTCCAGTCCCATTTCTGTAGCGATGTCGTACATAGCCTGCTGACATTCTTTATCCATGGCAAATGAGCCAACGCGAGGTACAACTTCGTCACGAACACGCTGAATAGCTTTAAGCATGTCGCCAGTAATATCTTCAGCTTTTGAACCGTCTTTGCGGATTTTGAAGCACATATCTTCTGCACAGTCAGGTGCCGATTCATTTATCCAGTACCAGGCACAGGCTGCACGGCGGCGGAGACATTCTTCCTGTTCAGGTTTTACGTCTCCAAGAGATTTAATTACTGCATCAACGTCTCCGTCGTATGTCTGAAGAAGTGTTGTAAGAAGACGGAATGGAACCTGGTAAGGCATTACAGAAGGCATACCGTCAATCTGTGAAAGTTCATAAATGCGTTTTTCGCGGGCCAGAAGAGAAGCTTTCTTTGCAGGATCTTTTTCTTTTGGTTCTTCAGTTCCCCAAACATAGCGTTCTGTTCTGTCATAAGCCTCGTAAATTGTAAGAACGTCCAGGTCAAAGCTGATTGAGAATTCGTGATCCACTTTATTCTGGGCAAAAATGTAGCGCAGAACTTCAGGCTGGTAAACTTCAAGAGCATCAACCAGGGAAATTACTTTTCCTTTTGAAGAAGACATTTTTCCTGGCACCCCTTTAAGCTTAACAAAGTCGTATTTCATTGTAACAGGAGCATCCCATCCGAATACTTTCTTTGAAACTTCTTTAGCAGTGTCATAGCTTCCGCCAGGACTGATGTGGTCTTTTCCGCCTGGTTCGAATACTACTTTTTCTTCGTTCCATCTCATTGGCCAGTCAACACGCCAGCCAAGTTTGATTCCGCCGAATTCACGGATATCTACAGTTTCTTCGCAGCCGCATTCACATTTGTAAGAAACGCCGTATTCTCCGTCGTAACCAGTGATTTCAGTTGTGTCTTTCTTACATTTCCCACAGAAAATTGATGTTGGCCAGTAAACATCTTCAGGCTTCATTTTGTGTTCATCATCACGGTATGTGTTCAGACATTCCTTGATAAGTTCACGGTTCTGAAGAGCTTTCTTCATACCTTCTACATAACGGTGTGCCTGATAGCGTGAAGACTGGTAAAGAAATTCAGGATGAATTCCTACACGTGGAAGCTGTGTTTCAATATCAACTTCGTGATGACGTGCATAGTTTTCGTCGCGGTCAAAAGTGTCAGGTACAGAAGTGATTGGATAACGAAGATAGTTCTGAAGCACTTCTGGTTTTGGCATGTTGCCAGGAACTTTACGGAATACATCGTAGTCGTCCCAGGAATAAATAAAGCGGACATTTTTTCCGGCATCACGGAGAGCGCGAACTACAAGGTCTACTGTGATGATTTCACGGAAGTTACCGATATGAACAGTACCTGAAGGAGTAATACCTGAGGCACAAGTATAAGAAGGAAGATCACCCTTTTCTTTGATGATTCTTGCTGCCACCTGGTCAGCCCAGTGGTTATAAGTTGTTTCGTTTGCCATAGTTTTTCTATTATATAGAAAAATTATGGTGTATGCAAAAGGTCTCAATTACATGCTTTTAATTAAAAGCCACTGTAATGTTCCATTGACCTGTGCTGTTGGCGCCACCACCCAGAATCAGACTTCCGAAAACGGTTTTGGCGCCAACATAAAGCCCGGCTCCAAAATCAACTTTTTCACAACCTGCAAAAAACTTTTGAGAAAGTTCATCAGAAGAATTAAACGGATTATATGAATCTGAAATTCCAGCATTGCATTTTCCAATCAACAGAAGAGGAACGCTTGCAAACTCAAAAAGCTTATATTGTGCTGTAACACCGGCAAGAAAAAAATCCCGTTTATAGTTTCCATCTGGACTTCCGCACAAACCATAAAGTCCGCCGTATTCATAAAACCCGGAAGTGAGGCGAGAAAGATTTCTGTTTACTGCAACAGTTGCATCTAACCCGACTGAAAATTTATTTTTAATTATCTGCCATCTGTTTGACCAGTCAATTTTCCCAGCATAGAAAAATTCATTAAATTTTCCAGAAACAAGATTTGGAATATTATATCCAAAATCAAATTTTTGCTGCATTTTTATTCCCTTCATTCCGGTGTATGAATTTCCAAGATTATCAAAAACCGCTTCATGATAGACTTCAAGGGGAAAATAATGACTTTGATCAGAAAAAAGATTTTTAACGCCCAAATCAAATCCCGTTGTCAACTGAAGCATATCCAGATAACTGATGCGGAAAGCACAATTCACACCACCACCATTATCTTCAGAAGCCAACCGCTTTTTATTCTGATAATCAGTTTCAGGAGAAAGACTTCCATATTCAATTCTGAATCCTGTGTCCAGAGAAACCTTCAATCCCTTTTTCGATTCATATAATTTTGGATACACAGAGAAATTGAAAGTATTCAAATTACCCTGATGAATTTTAAAAAGACCTTCAAAAGGTTCAACAATATAAACACCAAACTGAAAATCCAGATTGTTTCGGAAACGAGGATAAGTATCAATTAATGTCTTTCCGACAGAAACTGTGTTGTCACCACCAACAAATAATTTATTAAGCTTGCTGTAATAATGATTTGCCTGAATTTCTATTACGCACTTATCAGGACTGCTTCCCTTTCTTGGCACATAAACCAAAGACGACAAATGATATCTATCCCTATGGATTTCAAGTTTTTCTGCCAGCAAAGCTTTTGTTTCAGCATCTAGTTTTCTCCCAATAAATGAATCATAATACTGAGGTTCAGGAAGAGGACAGGGTTCCACAAGGGAAATATCACGGATTACGAAAGATTCAATTTCAAGATCAGGTTTAGAATGAATACTACCCTTTCGTTTAGGATTTTTTGGCTCAAGCTGAATACCCATTTCACCAAGCTGTAAGGCAAAATCATGAATTGCTTCGCGGTTTTCTGAAACACATTTCTCACCGGCTGCAATTATTTCATCAACATGAATAAAATCTGCAGCTGTATATTTTTTAAGATCGGGGAAAAGAATAAGATCCGCAAGTTTATGCTGTTCTTCCATTTTATTTGCAACAACCAGCATAAAACTCTGGATTCCTGCAGCTTCAAGTCCTGTCAGTTCTTCAGGAGATTTCTGAATTCCATATGAAACGTCAATTGCAATTACAATATCAGCACCAAGCTCCTTTGCAATGCTTACAGGAACATTGTTTCTCATACCGCCGTCGTAGCAATATGTATCTCCTACAGGATAAGGCTGCCAGGCCACAGGAATAGACATACTGGCGCGGATAGCCGTACTGATAGCCCCGCTGTCTATAACAATGGTTTCTCCGTTCAGAGCATTTGTTGCGACAGCACGGAACGGAATTTCCAGTTGATCAAAATCATCAACAGTCTGAACACGGCTGAAATAATCACAGAATGCAAGATTGATTCTGTTGTCGCCAAGCATTCCAGGAGTAGATCCAAGTCCATGTTTTGAAAATTCCAGGGAAAGGTAACCGTCATCTCTCGAAGAAAAAGCTTTTGGAAGGATTCTGTTATCTTCAACAGCTAATAAATTAAATAGCCCAAGATAATCCATATTCGTCATTATTTCACGGGCTTCTGCCGGACTGTAACCGGAACAATACATGGCGCCGAGAATGGAACCAAAACTTGTTCCCACAACCATATCTATAGGAATCCCCTCTTCTTCAATTGCTTCCAGAAGTGGAATTTCGGCAAGTCCACGTGCACCGCCACCGCCAAGAACAAGTGCGATTTTAGGACGGGCAAATACTGAAATACAAAGAGAAAATAATACAGAAATAATGATTTGTTTTTTCATACTCTTTTAGTTTACCGAAGAAAAGTACTAAATGAAATATCTCCATTTTCTCGAAACATTTTCAATCAAAAAACAATGGAATATTGTATAAAATTTACATAGAATTTGCGGTGCAAAAATTTTCGCAATCCCTTAAATTTGAAAATGAAGGAAAATCTATAATAAGGACATCAAAATGAGAAAACAAATTTTATCTATTTGTGCTGCAATGATTATGGCATCAGGAATAGTATTTGCTGCAGAAAAAACAAAAGCCCAGAGTTTTGTGGAAAACATGGGCATTGGGATAAACCTTGGAAACACAATGGAAGCATGCGGAAACTGGATTAACCCCAACGGAGGAGTCCGTGCATTTGAAACTGCATGGGGAAGTCCTGTAATCACAAAAGAAATAATTCAGGGATATGCTGATGCAGGATTCAAAACGCTTCGTGTTCCTGTTGCATGGACCAACATGATGAGTAAAGACGGCAACTATACTATCAAACCGGAACTTCTTTCCCGCGTAAAAGAAATTGTTTCCTGGGCTGTTGATTGTGGCATGTATGTAATTGTAAATGAACATTGGGATTACGGCTGGATTGAAACTGAAATGATTTCTAACAAAGCCGAAGCAATGAAAAAATACAAAGCCATCTGGAGCCAGGTTTCAAAAGCTTTATGCGATTTTGATGACAAAGTGATTTTTGAAAGTCAGAACGAAGAACTTGGAAATTTTAAAAACAAAGATGGAACACCTGTCTGGAACTCATACAATTCAAGCGATGTAAAAGGGAAAAAAATCGCTTACGAACTTTCAAATGAAATTAATCAGACATTCGTTGATCTTGTCCGCTCAACCGGTGGCAACAATGCCACAAGACTTCTTCTAATCTCTGGAATCAACACAGACATTGGAAAAACCTGCGATCCGCTTTTTAAAATGCCGGAAGATCCTACAGCCATGTGTGCAGTTTCTGTTCACTACTACACCCCTGCTCCATTCGCAATTATTTCAGAGGATGTTTCATGGGGGAAAAACAGAACTACCTGGGGAACTCCAAGGGACGTTTCGGAACTTGCCGCAAACATGAAAAAGATGAAAACCACTTTTGTTGATAACGGAATTCCAGTAATCATCGGGGAATATGGATGTCCGACAAAAAACAAAGAACAGGAATCAATTCAGAATTACCTGCGCCTTGTCTGTCTGCATGCCTACAAGAATGGAATGTGTCCGGTCCTTTGGGATGTTCAGACAAAAGGTACACCTCAGGATCCTTTCAGTCATTACGACAGAAAACGCGGAATCATTACAGACCCGGTTGTTCAGCAGAACTTCCGTGACATTATTGAAAAAACAGAAAGGCTGTAAATAACAAAGGGGCTGCCCCATACTTTTGGGACAGCCCCTTTTTGGTTATATTTTCAATTCGCCGTTATCAAGGATTATCTTTTCGCTGCCGTCAGCATACTTAAGAGTGATTGTCGGGTAGCGCACAACACCGTCCAGATGAATAAGGCTTGGAGCATCGTTGTCATAGTTTTCGCCAATGGCAAAGTGACAGGTGCGGAATGCCTTTTCATCTTCCAGCATATTTCCTGTAATTGTTGCAGCCGGGTTCAGCCCAATACCAAGTTCCCCGATATTTCTTGCATTTCGTTTATAAACTTCACCTTTCCCTGAAGGAAGCTTTCCGTTTTTTTCATATTCAATGGCACGCTTTTCTGCATCAGAAATTGTGTGAAGAAGGCGTTCTGCTTCAGCACCGCCTGTTACTTCTGTTACAAAACCATTTTCAAGTTTACATGTGATTGGAATATTAAGGATTGAGTCGCCGTCATAGAAAGTCATGGAACCGTCATAAACGATTACACCTTCACAGCCTTTTGTATCTCCGCCGGCTTCTGTTCCAGGAACCAGAGGACTGATGAAAACTTCACCGGCAGGAATATTTCCGCCGCTTCCCGGAGTTGAAAAATCTCCGTCATCATTCAAAAGCTTGCGGCCTTTTACAGGAACCATAAGATCTGTTCCGCCAGGAGCAGTTACGTGAACAAATTCTGCACCTTCGAAAATTTTTCCAAGTTTTTTACAGCGGTTTTTAAGCTCAACATAATCAATGCAGGCTGTGCGGTTCATCATGTCTACTGTAATTCCAGGAGTCCAGACTGCGCGCATAGATTTTTTGCCATCCAGAAGATAGTCAAAAATATGAGGATATTCTTCACCGTTTTCTGTCTTGTATGGATTTGCTGTTGCCTGGGGATCTTTACCAAGTTTGATATTTGAAACTGAAATTGCAACATCCGGATTTGTTCCTATTGCAGCAAGAACCGAAGGTTCTGCATTATCAAAAGAAGTTTTGTCATTCTGGAAGATCAGACTTGGTTTTCCTTTCACTTCATTTACTGCATGGAAAAATCCCTGTGCAATTTCTACTGTTGCAGGATTTGCAATTATCAGGACAGTTTCATCTTTCTTTACTTTTAAAACATCCTGAATAACTGTATCGTATGGATTTTTTGCAGTTACTGTTTTTTTGATTTTTTCGATTTCATCTTTGATTATACTCATGACAAAATTATACTATAAAATTAAAAAATCTTAAAACGGCGTGAAAGCTCATTGTGAACTTTCCGCTTGTTTGCAGTCCACATTGGGGCTATAAGAATTGATTTTGCGCCGTCTCCGGTCAGGCGGTGAATTACAAAATCTTTGGGGATTATTTCTAGAGCCTTTACAATCAAATTGTAATATTCCTCTTCCCCAAGAGTTTTCACCTGGCCTTTTTCATAAAGATCTGCAAGGTCAGTATCCTTAAGGATGTGAAGACAGCTGATTTTTATTCCGTCCGCTGTTTCACAGACAGTGCGCACAGTATTCATCATATCTTTTTCAGTTTCACCGGGAAGTCCGAAAATTACGTGTGTCACAATGTGAATGCGGCTGTCTGCTTTTCGGATTTTTCGAATGGCATTAAAATATTCTTCAAGGGGAAAACCACGACGAATAAACTCTGCCGATTTTTCATTCACCGTCTGAAGCCCAAGTTCAATGGAAACAAGAAAAGAGGCTTTGTGAGAGACGGCGTCATATCCCGCAAGGGCGTTATGAGGTCTTCCGTCCGAAGCGGCGCTATGTCCCGCAAGGGCGTTATGAGGTCTTCCGTCCGAAGCGGCGTTTTGTCCCGCAAGGGCGTTATACCCTGCAAGGGGGCTATGGTCCCCACCGCTCGGAGTGCGGTCACAAAGCTTCGAAATCTCAGAAAGGATTTTATCGTTCAGGCAGTCAGGACGGGTACCGATTGAAATGCCTGCCATGTCAGGACAGGCTGCGGCTTCATTATACAAAGCCGCCAGTCGTTCAGGATCTCCATAGGTGTTCGTAAAGTTCTGAAAATACGCAATGTATTTCCCGCCGCTACCTGTTTCACCCTTCCGTCCCGCAATTTTTTTTTCTACAAGTTTTTTTGCTTCTTCAATCTGCTCAGAAACCGGCTTTCCACGGGTGGCAGCAAAATCTCCCGAACCTGATGGGCTGCAGAAAATACAGCCACGGCTTCCTTTTGTACCGTCGCGGGTGGGACAGGTACAGCCGGCATCAAGAGAAATCTTATATACTTTGCATCCAAAAATATTTTTGTAGAAATCTGAAACGTACATATAAATCAAATATATTTTATTTAATTTGAACCTGCACTTAATCTATTCATACTATAAATTTGAAAAAAACTCAATTTTTCTATATAGTTCTTTTTGTACGATGTAAACGTGCCCGAGTTCACAGAACCAGCCTTACTGAAGACGCCACGGCGCTCCAGTGATACACATCTTCCAAAACATTTTTATTTTTTCTCACAAAGGAGTTCGTATGAACAAATACGTTAAGCGTTATCTTATTGACGCTATGAGCGGTATGGCACAGGGACTTTTTGCATCCCTCCTTATCGGAACAATCATCAAAACTTTGGGACAGCAGCTTCTGCGTCTTAATGTAAATCCTGTTTTCCAGTTCCTGGTTGATGCCGGAAACTTTGCAACAGAAGGTCACGTTGTTGGCGCTGCAATGGCTGTAGGAATAGGCTTTGCAATGCAGCTTCCTCTTCTGGTTCTTCTTTCTCTTGTTGCCGTTGGAGCTGCTGCCAATGTTACAGGCGGGGCCGGTGGACCTCTGGCAGTTCTCGTTATTGCAATCATTAGTGCCGAAATGGGTAACCTTGTAAGCAAAAAAACAAGAGTTAATATTATTGTGACTCCTGCCGTTACAATTCTGGCTGGTGCTCTTCTTACAGTTCTTACAGCAAAATACATCGGTATGGCTGCAAGTTCCGTAGGACGACTTGTTGTATGGGCAACAAAACTTCATCCGTTCTGGATGGGAATCCTCGTTGCTGTAATCATCGGGGTTGCACTTACGCTTCCAATTTCTTCCGCTGCAATCTGTGCAGCCTTTGGTCTTACAGGTCTTGCCGGCGGTGCTGCCGTTGCAGGATGCTGTGCTCAGATGGTAGGATTTGCTGTTCTGTCTTTCCGCGAAAACCGCTGGGGTGGTCTTCTTTCTCAGGGACTTGGAACTTCTATGCTCCAGATGCCTAACATCATCAAAAATCCAAAAATCTGGCTTCCACCAATTCTCGCTTCTGTAATTACAGGACCACTTGCAACCTGTCTTTTCAAGCTTGAAATGAACGGTGCTGCTGTAAGTTCAGGAATGGGAACCTGTGGTTTAGTCGGACAGATTGGTGTAATTACAGGATGGTACGAACCAAGTGCCGTTGCAGTAACTCACGGAGCTTCTGCTATCGCTCCTGGTGCCATGGAATGGACAGGCCTTGTTCTTATCTGCTTTGTTCTCCCGGCTCTTCTTTCATGGACCTTCGGCCTCCTCTTCAGAAAACTGAATTGGATTAAGGAAGGCGATCTCGTTCTGAATTAATCGGCTGGATGCACAAGCCGCATTTTTATGCTATTCTAAACACATGAATATTGACGGACTGATTAACGGAATCCTTGATTCCTACGACACTTACGGACTAATTAACAGAAGCGAAACAGAAAACTTTCCGAACCGCCAGAACGTAGTTCAGGTTCTTTCTGATTTACATAGCCTTGTTTTCCCTGGCTTCCGTACTGCCGAAGAAATCTGTCCGTCAAACCTTCGTTATGTGACAGGGCTTAAAGTAAACAGCATCATTGCAACTCTTACAAAAGAAATTGAAAAAGCCCTGCTTTTCACAATGTGCAGCAAACAGGCAAAGGCACAGGATGATGTTGCAAACTCTCATTGCTTCCGTCTTGCAGAAAAAACTGCCCTTGCCCTTATTGAAGAAATCCCAGAAATCCGCAGAATGATTTCACTTGATGTCAAAGCTCTTATGGCAGGGGATCCTGCAGCAAAAAGCGATGAAGAAATCATTCTTTCTTACCCGGGGCTTGAAGCAATCCTAGTTCACCGCATTGCATATTTCCTTTATAAAAACGGAGTACCAATTATTCCGCGCATTATGAGTGAACACGTTCACGGTAAAACAGGAATCGATATTCACCCGGGTGCTCAGATTGGCGAAAGTTTTTTCATCGACCATGGAACCGGTATCGTTATCGGTGAAACTTGTGTAATCGGAAACAACGTAAAGATTTATCAGGGTGTTACTTTGGGAGCTTTAAGCGTAAAGAAAAGTCTTCAGGACAAAAAACGCCATCCTACAATCGAGGATGACGTTACAATCTATGCCAATGCTACAATTCTTGGCGGCGACACTGTTATAGGGAAAGGCGCCACCATTGGAGGAAATACCTGGGTGACCAAATCTATTCCTTCTGGGTCAAAGGTATTCAGCAAAGACTAGAGGCGAGTTTTTTCGATTTTTGCAAAGCAAAATGGTGAGCCTTTTGCGAACCAGAAAAAACTCGTAGAGCAACCGAAGGTTGCGACTAATACCTGGGTGACCAAATCTATTCCTGCCAGGTCAAAAGTATTCAGCAAAGACTAGAAGCAGGTTCGCAAAGTAACCAAAGGCTGCTATCTATTCCAGATTCAACTTCTTCTTATTGATGATGATACATGCAGCATACATTACGGCACATGTCACAATTGAAAGAAGCAGAACACTTGTCATCATTTGATTCATAAACATTGCATATTCATCTGTTCCGCTCTGAATATTCAAAGAACCAGCAGATTCTCTTACAGCTGAAATAGTTTCGAACAATTCGAAAATCTGGAACGCAAAATACAAAACCATTCCTGTCACTATTGACAAAGCAACTTTATGTTTATCTGAAAGCTGTCCGATTGCAAAACTTGTGAAAATCCACAGATTGATTACAACTGTTCCTATTAGTGCTTCAAACAGAAACCATATAAAAAACGGAGTAAATATAACTCCTGTTTCTTCATACATTCTGCGGTTAAACTCTGTCCATGTATAGCGTGTGATAGATTCCCAAGCCTCGCCTTCACTTGCCGCATTCACAAAGAAGAATACCGACAGAATCAAAAACATAATTGAAATAATCATCCAGACAGTTGATACAATCAGTTTTCCGTTAAAAATAGTAACACCCTTAACCGGCAGAGTGTGCGTAAGGTACCCCTGAGCACTGTACATCGTTTTGTAATATCTGATACAGATAAAAACAAAGGTTGCCACATAGACTGCAATACTGGAAATTACATAAAATACAATAACTGAAATTGTCAGAACATTAGGTTCTGAATATCCTTTTGCAAGGGCATAGGAAGTACTGCTTCCAATAATTGTAAGAAGGAAATATGCTGCGTACACCGCAAGCATAACCTTATATGTATCTTTGAATTCGTGTTTGATAATTTTTCCTAACATGCAAATACCTCCCTGAAAAGTGCATCTACAGATTTTCCTTCATTAACGCGGATATCATCTACAGAAGAATTCATAACAATTTCTCCATTGCGGATGAAAACTGCCTGGTCAAGAATTTTCTCAATATCTGAAATCAGGTGTGTAGAAATCAAAATGGAAGCTTCCGGATCATAATTTGAAAGGATTACATCAAGAATATAATCACGGGCTGCCGGGTCAACGCCTGCAATCGGTTCATCAAGAATATAAAGTTTTGCACGACGGCTCATTACCAGAATCAGCTGAACCTTTTCCTTTGTTCCTTTAGACATTGTCTTCAAAGAATCCTTTGGATTTATATTCAGTTTTTCAAGCATTTCATAAGCGCGTTCCGAATCAAAATCTTCATAAAAATCTTCGAAAAAATTTATTACTTCACAAACTTTCTGATTCATATTCAGGTAAGTCTGGTCTGGCAGATAAGAAATAACCGCCTTTGTTTCAGGTCCGATTTCTTTTCCATCAACAAGAATTTTTCCCTTTGTCGGAACAAGAAGCCCGTTCAACATTTTTATAAGTGTTGTTTTGCCGCTTCCGTTTGGCCCAAGCAGCCCGATAATCTGACCGCCTTCAAGATTCAGGCTGATGTCTTTTACTGCAGTTTTTGAACCGTATTTTTTTGTAAGGTTTTCGATTTCAACAAGTGAACTCATTACTCTCCTCCTTCCTCATCAATAAGGCTTTCAAAAAATAAAACCATTTCTTTTTTTGAAAATCCAAGTTTTTTCATATGCTGGATTAATTCGATAACTTTCTCTCTGGCAAGGCTGTTTTTCAATTCAGAAATCATTGCTGTGTCTTCTGTAATAAAACGACCTGAAGTTCTCTGTGAATAAACAAGGCCTGTGCGTTCAAGCTCAGTGAATGCTTTCTGCATTGTGTTCGGATTTACCGATGCTACGCCGGCAAGGTCACGTACAGAAGGAAGCTTGTCACCAGGTTTATAAACGCCGGAAACAATATCAAGCTGAATACGCTCCACAATCTGAGAAAAAATCGGTCTGTCGGAATCTAATTCCCAAGCCATAATACCTCCGTACCTTTTGTATTATTGTACTATTCAGATAGTACAATAATACATCACCTATGTCAATTTTTTCTCAATTGACCGATGAATACTTTTTTTATGAAGAATAAGAGCTGATCAAGTCCCGAACCACTTCGCCGGCAATCATAAGACCGCCAGCGCTTGGAACAAAAGCAATGCTTGCAGGGGCATGACGCCCGTTGGAACTGTCGGTAACAACGCCGGCACTTTCTTCTGTACTGAATAAAACTTTTACTTTCGAAATGTGACGGGCTTTAAGTTCCCGGCGCATAACCCGCGCCAGAGGACATACACTAGTTTTTGAAATATCGACTATCTGAAATTTTGAAGGATCAAGTTTGTTTCCGGTTCCCATAGAACTGATTACCGGAACACCCGCTTCTTTTGCATTTCTAATGATTTCAATTTTTGCAGTAACTGTATCCACAGCATCCACAACGTAACTGTATTTTTTGAAATCAAAATCACCTGCAGTTTCCGGAAGAAAAAAAGCCTGGATTGTCTGGATTTTTAAATCAGGATTTAAGTCCAGACATCGCTCTTTCATAACTTCAACTTTGCTACGGCCCACCGTTGAGTGTAGAGCGATAATCTGACGATTGATATTTGATTCAGAAACCACATCATTATCTACAATTGTGATTTCACCAATGCCTGATCGCACAAGAGCTTCAACTACATAGCCGCCTACTCCTCCAACGCCAAAAACAATGACATGAGAGTTCTGCAGTTTTTTAAAGGCATCTTCGCCAATCAAAGCTTTAGTGCGCACAAAGATTTCAGACATTTTCTATTCCTTGTCACGTTCCAGAAGATCAAGATTATTCATAATCAAAACGCATCGCTGTTTTACACAGTCAGGTGAACGATGCATATCTTCAGGAGTATTGAATGTATAATCAATCAGTTTTTCAAGAGTTGTTGTTGCAACGTGCATGCGGGTATCGCTTGAAGCATAGTAAATGAAAACATCATTTCCTTTAACAATAGCACCGTTACTGAAAACAACATTTGAAACATCTCCTACCCGTTCTTTTCCAAGCGGAACCAGGAAGAATCCGCCTGGCTCTGCAATTACTTTTGCAGGGTCTTCAAGACTTGTTGCATAAACATAAAGAACATAACGGAGTCCAGCAGCTGTATTTCGAACGCCATGAGCAATATGGATCCAGCCTTTATCAGTTTTAATTGGAACGGCACCGGCACCGTTTTTCACTTCTGTAATTGTATGATAAACGCGAGGACTGATAATCTTTTCTTCTTCGATTACAGGATTTGTAATGTCATCACAAAGTCCAAACCCGATTCCGCCACCGCTTCCTGTATCAATAAAGTCATCCATTGGTCTTGTATAGAATGCATATTTTCCGTTTACAAATTCAGGATGAAGCACAACGTTTCTCTGCTGCGACGATTTTTTTGTCACAAGGTTCGGAAGACGTTCCCAATGTTCCAGGTCTTTTGTACGCACAATACCGCAGGCTGCAACTGCTGCACTTAAATCTTTACTTGAAGTATCTTTGCTTTCTGAACAGAAGGTTCCGTAAATCCAGCCGTCCTCATGCTGAGTAAGGCGCATATCATAAACGTTTGTTTCTTCGGGACAAGTGTCAGGAAGCTGAATCGGATAATCCCTGAATCTGAATCCGTCTACGCCGGTGTCACTTTCTGCAACACCGAAAAAAGATTTTCTGTCATTTCCTTCTATGCGAGCAACAAGGCAGAATTTTCCGTTCAAAAAAATTGCACCGGAATTCATTACAGCGTTTACCCCAAGACGTTCCATAAAAAACGGATTTGTATCTTTGTTTATGTCGTAGCGCCAGGTCACCGGAATGTGATCCCGTGTCAAAACAGGATTTTCCCAGCGGTTATAAATACCGTTATAAAAATCCTTATTAATATGATTTTTTCGGGTCAGGAACTCATCCTGGGCTCTTCTCATTTCGTAAAAATTTTCGTGAATCATCTGTGTTATTCCCCTCTTTTTTGTGTGAATGTTTTTATGTTGTGTGTGTTTATTTTCGGCGGACCTTAAATTCTATTTCCATCTTCTGGTTATGTTCTTCATTAAGCTTTTTATATTTCTTATAAAGAACAGTCTGGGCACTTATTCCTTCCTTTTTACCTTCAACCTTTGTCCAGGTTCCGTCAGACTGAAGTTCCATTGCCGATTCTGTATCTTTAAAATAAGTTTCAAGGATTCCTTTCACTTCTGTAAAAGAGGCTTTTTCAAGAATCGGGAACATCAGTTCAATGCGGCGGTCCAGGTTTCGGCTCATCCAGTCTGCACTGGAGCACCAGATTTCTTCACTGCCGCCATTCTGGAAATAGAAAATTCTGGAATGTTCCAGATAGCGGTCAACAATAGAAACAACGCGAATGTTTTCCGACATGCCTTCCACACCCGGAACCAGCATACAGATTCCGCGGATATTCAGAAGAATTTTTACGCCAGCTTGACTTGCCTTGTACAAAGCCGCAATAACATCTTCATGTGTCAGGCTGTTCATTTTTGCCATAATGAAACCCGGCTCCTGTTTCGTAGAACGTTCAATTTCACGGTCAATCATTGTAAGAAGACGGCTCTTCAAAGTGACAGGCGCCATAGCAAGGTAATTCATATTCTGAAGAGTTGAATAACCTGTTACAAGATTGAAGAAAGCCGTTGCATCATTTGCAATTTCTGAGTTAGCAGTAAAAAGAGAAATATCAGAATAAAGTTTTGCAGTTTTTGGATTGTAATTTCCTGTTGCAAGATGAACATAGCGGCGCACGAAGTCTTTTTCGCGGCGCATAATCATCATGATTTTTGCATGAACCTTTAAATTTTCAAGGCCATAAATAACTGTAACGCCGGCATTTTCAAGAACCGATGCAAAACCAATATTTCTTTCTTCATCAAAACGGGCTTTTAATTCAACAAGCACAACAACCTGTTTGCCGTTCTGAGCGGCTCGAATCAAAGCAGAAATAATCGGGGAATCATGACCTGTGCGATACAAAGTCATTTTAATTCCGAGAACTTCAGGATCGTCTGCCGCATCATTGAGCATTTTGATTACAGGCTCGTAACTTTCATAAGGCACATGAAGGATTTTATCTTTAAGTTTCAGAGTATCCCAGAAAGGTTCATCTGATGGAAGATCGTGCGGATAAAAATGTTCCCATTTTTCAAACTGAAGTTCTCCCTGATCATCGGCACTTCTTAAATCCAGACTTCCCGGATCGATTATGCCGTTTACTTTATAAACATCCTTTTCTTTGAGTCCAAGTTTATCCATAAGGAATTCCATAAGCTTTTCACTTGTAGAATTACAGGTCATCTGAACCGCAAAAGAAGATTTTCGCTGAAGCAGAACTTTTTCCATTTCGTGTATAAAATCTTCTGTTTCTTTTTCATCAGAATTATTCCGGACTTCTTCATTTACTGCAAAATCAGCATCTCGGGCAACTTTGAAAACAAGAGTTTCAGAAACTTCAAAACCTGGAAAAAGCTGGCGTCCGAAATTAACAATTACATCTGATAAAAGCGCAAAAGTTTTATTTCCGTTTTCAGAAGGAAGCCAGATTACCTGTGACACTGCAGACGGAATCTGAACCAGTGCAATTTTTGGAGCATCGGCTTTCCCTTCAAGGGCATTATTTTCAACATGAATTCCGGCCATTGGTGTCAGGAAAAATGCAGCATATTGAATCAAATTCAAAACAGGCGGAAAATATTCTGTATCAGTTCTAAGAGGAGTTAGAAGGGGATAAACTTCATTTCTGAAAACGCTTGAAAGAAAATCCTTCTGCCGCTCTGTGTATTCCAGAGGATTCACATACTCAATTCCTTTTTTCGCAAGTTTCGGAAGAACATCCAGCATAAGGCAGTCATTCTGAGTTCTGATTATTTCATGGGCTCTTTCAGATATTTTCTGAAGAAGATTTTTTGGAGTCAGTCCCGAAACATCTTCTTCTGTAATTCCGGCAAAATTCCTGCGTTTTACAGAAGCAACACGAACCTGAAAAAACTCATCAAAGTTGCTTGTTACAATCGAAAGAAACTGAAGCCGTTCCAGAAGCGGAAGATCTTTATTTAAGCCCTTACAAAGAACGCGGTTATTAAATTCAAGCCAGGAAAGTTCACGGTTAAAAAATGTCATGACAGAACCACCTTGTATCCGAATATACTTTCAAAAAGCTCCCCTTTTTCAGACAGGGCCAGATTTTCAAGAACAGTATTCTTTTTTGAATCTGTAACAATATTTAAAATGTCATTACTACGGCTCATTTCAACGCCGTCAAATTTCTGACTGTGACCACGGTCCAAAGCATCGGCTACACGAAGAATTGCACAGAGTTTAAGAATTGTCATTCGGAAAACACGAGGGAGCAGTGTAAAACTTTCATCATCCTGCGGAAGCGATTTTCCCCTGTGATACTTGGCAATCTGCGAAACAATTGTCCTGTCACTTTCAGAAAGTCCAAAAATTTCAGAATGCTCAATAATGTACTGACTGTGAATATTATGATGATTCAAATGAATGAAACTTCCTATGTCATGAAGGATTGAAGCAACTTCCAGAAGAAGCCGGGCATGGTCATCCAGTGCAATTTCATTTTTCATTTCATCATAAAGTTTCAGCGCATTGTGACACACACATTCAGCATGCTTTTCATCTCCATGATATTTTCTAAGAAGGTTCCGGGCAGAAGCCGTAATCTGACTGTTGAACTCATGTTTCAGTTCTTCATTTTCTGTCGAAGTCTGGCTGATAATAAGTCCGTCACGAAGATTTGTTTCTGGAACGAAAATCTTTTTAACTTTTGTCAGCTTGATGAAGATATTATAAATTGTCAGGCTTGCCTGAAGAGTCTGTGCATCGTTATATGAAATTTTAAAACGGGCAACACATTCATCAATGGAATATGACTGAACTGTTTTTACAAAACGGTCGAAGACACCTGCATCAATTTCCCAAAGGAAAGTTGTTATAGGAGTTCCAACATGAACAGCGGCCAGAGTCATATCAATTCCTACAGCCACAAACTGTTCAACTTCCGAAAGATTTAATTCGTTATCCAGAGAACCTTTTGTATTAACAATAGCTTCCCGAATATAACGACGCATATTTTCATAACTTGAAGCATATTTCCTAAGCTGCTGTTCAATGCGGACTGTTCCAAGCTTAAGACTGTGAACACCGGCCATTTTCCCCCGGTGCATCATCATTACTTCTGTAGAGCCGCCCGATACCATAAGAATCACTGAGTTTTTTGAACTTGTATAAACTGATTCTTCTTTCAAGATTTCACGAACCGCCAGGTACATAAGACGGTTTTCTTCAATACCGTCCATAATGCGAACACGGAATCCTGTCTGAACCAGAATGCGGTCCATAACAGGGTCCCGGTTTTTTGCTTCACGGAACGCACTGGCTGCAACCACATAAGTCTGTTCAGGCGTAATGCCCCAGCCTTCCAGCTGTTCGCGGAAACGCTTTAAGATTTGTACACACTGACTCTGTGTCTCTCTGGAAATAGATGACGATGTAAAAACGTCCCGGCCAAGTGGAAGCGGAAGCTCTGAGCGGTCCAGGACGTTTCGTTTTTTTTCGGGGGTAACTTCGGCCACCAGAAGGCGAACGCCTGTAGAGCCGATTTCAATTACTGCTTCAGGAGTTGCCATTGGTACCTTCCTTTTTTATAGTTTGTCGATAAGCATTGAACACTTGCCCGAAGGAATTGGGAGTGTTTTCTTTTTCTGGTCGATGATATTGATTGTGAAGTAATAAAGCTTTTCACTTTCCATCTGAATTTCCCAACCACGATTAGACTTGTTACTGAGAATTGTAATAAGGTTGCGTTTGAGAGACAGATTTTCAATACCCATAATTTCCAGGTTAGGAATAATCCAGTCTACAGTTTTGCGTGGCAGAGAAATTGAAAGACCAATTACATTTTCAATCATAAGTGCAATTGTGCTTAAGCCGGCTGTCTGCAGATAACGTGGTTTAGGGAATACTCCGCGTGTTTTTGAAACAGGTTTTCCTTCGCCTTCAGGAAGATAAGCTTCGTAAAGGTCACCAGGTTTGTCATCGTTTGGAATCATTCCTTCGAGTACGTAGTACAGGTGACGGATTGCACATTCACGAGCCAGTTCATACTGATTATATTTTTCCAGTCCTTTAATAACCATAAAGTTGAACAAAGGATAAACACTTCCGCAGAAAGCATTTCCCTTTTCACTGTAAGAAGGGCTGTCTTTTGAAAGTGTCGGGAACGGATGATCTGTTCCGAAAGTTTTAGGATTGTTGATATGATTTACAAGGCAGTCTGCTTTGTCGGCATTTGGAATTTCTGCCAGCATAGGCCAGAAGCCTGCAATTGTCTTTTCCTTAAGGCGTTCTTCGTTTTTGTCCAGGTCATAATAGAAACCTGTCTTGTCATCCCACATAAGAGAGTTAACGCGGGTCTTGATTGAGAAGTACATTTTACGGTACTGGAAACTCAGTTCCTTATCGTTCAGAATGTCTCCAAGAGCTGACATGTACGAAGCATTCAGAGCCATACATGCGTTAAAATCTACAGGATAAACAGCGCCGTCGCGAGGAGCGTTTGACATGCCGGAAGCCTGGAATGGAACTGCATAAAGTCCGTTAGACTTTTTGAAAGTTTCATCTATCCAGTTCATATATTTCTGAAGAACAGGCATTACTTCCTTAATGCGGCGTTTATTTGCACTTTTGTGATAAAGATTGTATTCAGCCCATGCAAAAAGAGGAAGTCCGATTCCTTCAGGATTTTTCTTTTCTGTTACAGGTTCATTGTTTGAAAGATCATACTTCCAGCGGATTGCTCCATTGGCTTCCTGACGGGCATAAAGATAGTCGATATTTTTTTCTGCTTCGAAGTTACGGTTTGAATATACTAAAAAGAAAGAAGAAAAAACGGAATCCATCTGATTCAAAATATGTTTTCCGTCTTCAGGGTAAACAAAATATCCGTCAGAATTCTGTTCATTTGTTGCAGGGTCAATCCACTGAGAAGAAACCCATGCCCATGTTTTGTTATAAATATCTACGAAATCCTGATCGTAAAAATGGATTTTTGGAAAATCGTGCTTACTCAACTTAAGCTCCTGAATACACTTTTCTTTACAAATTTTGGTGTATCTTAGAGTATATCATAAAACACGTTAATTTGTTCATTTTTTTTAGAAAATTTTCAATTTTTCGTTTTTTGTACTTGACTGATAAAAATGGAGTTTTTTCTGTATCCATTTTTCCTTCCCATAGTTTATAATGGAAGAATCTTTCAATCACGAGGAAAACAATGAAGAAACACAAACTGATTTTTGCTTCAGCATTTCTGCTACTTTGTGCAGGTCTCCACGCAGCACCTGCAGCAATCACTAGAATTGATGAAGACAAAAAGGCCATCAAATTCGGCCAGAAAGCAGACGGCTTCAAGGATGTAACAGTTGTAAAAGGCAGCGCCTGTACAAAACAGAATCCAATTTCTGTAAACCTTGAAAAATTCGCAAACCAGGAAGTAACACTGAGTCTTTCCTGCGACATAAAAATCAAAGGTGCCGACGGCGACTTCGATATAATCTGGATGATCAATGACTATGACGCCGGATTCCCTGAAATCTCCCGCAAAAAAATCAAGGGGAATGAATGGGTTCACATGCAGGGTAAAAAAACTCTGATAATAGGTAAAAACAAACAGCTTTACCTTTCAAAAACAGGACTTCCAATGGATGATATTTCCATTATGTTAAAAGATTTCAAAGTAGAAATCATTACAGAAGGCGATATCGGTGAAAAACTGGGATGGCTGGAGGCTCCTAGCCTGAAAAAAGCCCTGAATCCATATTTCACATTTGGACTTGCAGTTACATACAAGGGAGAACTTACAAATCCTGATATTCAGGACGGACTTTTCCGCCACGCTGAAACAATCACTCTTGGAAATGAATTCAAACCTGATTTCCTTTTTGCATGGCAGAATCCAAACGTAAAACTTACACAGTTTACTGCATCAAATGGAAAAACAATTGATGTTCCTGCCCTTCTTCCAAGCTTCAAGGACATGGATGCAATTTTAGGTCTTGCACAGATTAACAAACTGAAAATCCGCGGACACGTTCTTACATGGCATTCCCAGACACCACACTGGTTCTTCACAGAAGGTTATAAAGCAACAGGTGAACTGGTTGATAAAGAAACAATGACCGCCCGCCACGAATGGTACATTGCTTCAGTTCTGAACCACGTAAAAGCCTGGGAAGAAAAATATAATAAAGGTGAACACATTATCTGGGTCTGGGACGTTGTAAACGAAGCTGCAAAAGACGGTGCAACAGCAGACCGGTGGCTCCGCGAAGATTCAGACTGGTACAGAATTTACGGAGATGCTGAATTCATCGTAAACGCATTCCGTTTTGCAAATAAATATGCTCCTGCAGATGTTCTTCTTTGTTACAACGACTATGGAACTTATTCAGGATCAAACCTGACAAAAGGTGGAAAAACTAATGCTATATTGAATATCATTGATGCTGTTCAGGCTGCCCCTGACGCTCGTCTTGATGTTCTTGGTATGCAGTCTCATGTTGGACTTACATCACCAAAAGCAACAGGATCAGACAGTTTTGAAACTGCAGTTCAGAAATTTGTAGCAAAAGGACTTGATGTTCATGTAACAGAACTTGATGTAGGCCACACAACAAGCTACAGCCCTATTAAAATGAAGGCTCGTTACTATGACCTTTTCAAAGTATTTCTTGCAAACCGCAAAACAGAAGACAAACACGGAATTTCCTGTGTTACTATCTGGGGAGTTACAGACGAAAATACATGGCTTGATAACCAGCCTGAATACAAGAACAAAATCAAGCAGCATCCTGTACTGTTTGATGGAAAAAATGAATTCTTTGCAAAACCTTGTTTCTACGGCATTCTTGAAGCCGTAGAAGAAGAAGGAAAATAAATGATCTGCTATTCCTGGGCAGAAGCTTGAGTTTCTGCCTGGGCACGTGCACGAGCCTGTGCTGCGGCTGCTTGAGCGGCTGCCTGGGCACGTGCAATTTCTTCTTCCTGACGACGAATATCTTCTTCAGACATAGGCTGAGGTGTTGTATTTGCAGCATCCTCAGCCTTTTCTGTTTCTGCTGCTGGTTCTTCAACCGGAGTTTCAACCACTGGAGCCGCATAAATAAGACGGATATTTTCTTTTTCTGACTTATGACGAGACTTAAGAAGCAGAGACCTGGTTTCGTAATCGTAAATGTATCCCGAAGAGTTGTAACTTTCGAATCTTGCATCAGTACGGAATGCCATATTGTAAATATAAATGCTTCGGAATGGACTAACCCCGTGAATCATCACGTAATGTGTATAACCTTCTGGGAAGTCTACAGTGAATGTTATGCTTCTGTCTTCTCCACGTTCGAATTCAATTTCTTCTGCACAGGTCCATGCCCAGATAACATTGTCACCAGAAGTATAAATCTTAACAAAGTGTGGATAATAAGTATTTCCCTGAACCATAACAGGATACAGGTCGCTGAGTGTACGAAGATCAAATGATGAACATTCTGACATATAAGAAGAAATAATTGCTTTACCGCCGGCAATAAGGCTCTGCTCCCCAATTAACTGACCGTAACGCAGAAGAGCATCCCCAATTTCAACTGCCTGAACAACAGAAAGGAAGGTACCGTTTTCAGAAAGGATAAGGTTACTTCCTTCCATCTTACAGGCTTTTTCGATCTTTCGAACACAATCATTAAGAGAATCTTCCATATGAGAAGCATAAGCCTTTGAAAGAGGCATCATTTCAACATAAGTACGAATGATACCTGCTGCTTCAGCAAGTGTAACATTTTCTATTACAGCAGTACCTGCATTTTCTGTTATACGTTTAATTGTTCCTGAGTTTTCGTACAGGTACATATAATTTGCGATATTTCTGATTGTAAACAGATTAAGGCTGTAATTATTAACTGCTTTTCTGATAATGCTGTCTTTTTCCTTTATATCCGCAGTAAGAGTTTTATTCATATCAGCAAGATTATTAAAGAACGGTGCTGAAAGATATGTACGGCCTTCATGCTTTCTGAAACCCTGTGGAACGTCTTCCAGAGATGACTGATAATTTCCGCGGGACCCCTGCTCTGCAACGTATGCAACAACGGCACTTTCATTCAGGAGAGCATCACCTGTTGCAGCTTTATAAGAAGATACGATGCTGTCTCTGAATGTTCTGAGAACTGAATCATAATTACCTGCGAGAGAAGAACCTGCAAGGGAAGCAAATGTAAACTCAACAGTTTGTTCAAAATAGTTAAAACTTGCATTTGGTTTTAGGCCTGTAAAGCGTACCAGCTGGTTTTCAAGAGAAGAAGCACTGAATTCCCACAGAGATTTTTTGCTTCCCATAAGAATTCTTGAAGCCGAACTGTCTGAAATTTCTGTGTTGGAAGCAAGAGTATACGGAATATAGAATTCAGAAACTCCTGAAGGCAGTTTTGTTACAAATGAAACAGCACCTTTTTCAGATGTATCTTTAAGTGTTACACCCAGACTAACGTTTTCTGTAAAATCAAACCGGTATTCGGTTTCTCCCAGTTTTTCCCATCCGACCAGTGCAACCGCTTCACGTTCTGACGAACCTGAACGAAGAATCTGGGCAGGTTTATTGTCATCGCAGGAAACAGTAACCCCATTAAAGACCATAGTAAGTTTGTTTCTAAGAATAGAATTGTTATTACTGTCCTTAGTTTCCGACAGGGTAATTTGGAGGTTTCCGTTTTTTTCTGTTATGATAGAATCATTACTAAATTGAAGTACAAAAATGCCGATGATTATAACGATATCGACAATAAAAAAAATCAGACCTTTTTTAATTGTTCGGGCGTACATAATGAATCATTTTAACCGAAAGGGTGGATTTATACAATGAAACTAAAACTTAAAGTACTGGCTGCACTTCTTGCAGCCGTAATTATGCTTCCGGGATGTGCATCGTCTCCAAAAAAAGATGCAGTTTCCCCTTCAGAACCAGCAGTTTCTGAATCAAAACCTTCAAAAAAAGCAGAAAACAAGAAAAAGGAACCAGAAGATCCTCCTGATGTAGCTTTTGCAAAAAAGCTACAGGCTAAACTGGAAAACGGTGACCTTGACGGCGCAATAGCACTTTTTAATGAAATTCCTGCAGATATAGCCGGCACAAAGGATATGAACATTCTCCACGCCTCACTTCTTATTTCTGCCGGAAACCTTGATAAAGCTTCTGTACTTGGAAAGGAACTTGAAGACGCATATCCTGAAGATGTAGAAATTCTTGAAATGAATGCCATTATTGCAAAGAATTCAGGAAACAATGCAAGCTACAAATCATATTCCAATAAAATCCTTGCGCTGGATCCTTACAACTCTGCCATGAATATTCAGGCAGGCCAGGAATATGCCCTGAACAAAAAATGGAAGCAGGCAAGAAACTACTATAAAAAAGCTCTTGTAAATGATCCGAACAATCTTGATGCCCTTTTCGGCTGCGGACTTATGAACTATTACATTGGCGAAGTTGGTTCTGCAAGAGATTCATTTCAGAAAATTCTTGAAATTGATCCTCATAACGCAATGGCCCTTGCCTACATGGGAAAACTTGCCGCAGACAACGAAAACTACCTGAGTGCGGTAAAATATATTCAGGAAGCAATCAAATATGATGATTCCAATTATGACTTCTACATGGATTACGGCTCATACCTGAATACACAGAACAGAAAACAGGAAGCCATTGCTCAGTGGGAAAAAGCCCGCGATCTGGATCCTGAATATTTCCTGGCCTATGCTTATCTTGCCGGAATTAACGATGAGCTTGGAAACTTCGACACAGCCCTGGAAAACTATCGAAAAGTAATAGAAACAAATCCTGATTATTATTACGCCTTTGAATCTGCAGCATGTCTTGAATGGCACGCCGGAAACTGGGCGGAAGCCCGCGAAGACTTCTACAAAGCTTACGTTACAGGCGGAAGCACAAGCTGGTCTTATGCCCTTATGATTGCAGCAACTTATATGAAAGAAAAAAATCAGTTCAAGGCCCGCGAATGGCTGAACCCTATTATGAAAAAAATGAACAGGGAATCTATAGAATATCAGATGATGAAATTCTATTATGATAACTTCAGTAAAAATGCCGCCAATGCTCTGGCTATCAAAATTTCAAAGGAAGAAAGCACAACAAAACGCGGCAAACTGAATTTCTATTTCGGCCTTTACAATGAACTTTTCAATGCTACAGAAGCAGCTTCTGATTATTATCTGAAAGTAACTTCTATGCAGGCTCCGATGTTCTTTGAATATAGACTTGCCGAATGGGCTTTAGGAAAATAAATTATGAGTCAGACACAGAAAATACTTGAATTAAACGGAAAAAAAATTACTCTCATCGGAACTGCACACGTTTCTCGTGAAAGCATTGATGAAGTTACAGAAACAATCACAACCTTAAACCCGGACTGCGTTTGTGTTGAACTGGATGAAAAACGTTCTGACACACTTCAGAACCAGGAAAAATTCCAAGAGCTGGATATTATTTCCGTTCTTAAAAAGAAACAGGGCTTCCTTCTTCTTGCAAATCTTGTCCTTGCTTCTTTCCAGCGCCGCATGGGTGCCAATGTTGGCGTAAAACCCGGCGAAGAAATGCTGGCCGCCATTAACACAGCTAAAGAGACAAATACAATGGCTGTAATGGTAGACCGCCCTATTCAGGTTACTCTGCGCCGTGCCTGGGCAAAGAATTCCCTTTGGGGAAAATGCAAGCTTCTTGCCGCAATGCTTACTTCTGCATTCAGCAAAGAAGAAGTTTCCGAAAGTGAAATTGAAAATCTGAAAACAGGAAACGAAATGGATTCCATGATGGATGAACTTTCTGATTATATGCCGGTAATCAAAACAGTTCTTATTGATGAACGCAACGTTTATATGGCACACAAAATCTGGGAATGCCCGGGACAGAATCTTGTAGCGGTCCTTGGCGCCGGTCACCTGCCGGGCGTTGAAGAAGCCTTGATTCAGATTTCAAAAGACGAAGAAAAAACTGACATGAACGAAATTGCCGAAGTGCCTGGGAAAACTGTTGGCGGACACATTGCCACATGGTCTATTCCTGTAATTATTGTAGGACTTATTGTTGCAGGTTTCATTTACGGCGGAACAAAACTTGGAAGCAAAATGCTTCTTTCATGGGTAATTTCAAATGCTGTTCCTGCAGGAATTGGTGCATTAATTGCTGCAGCTCACCCGCTGACTATTCTTGTTTCAATGATATCAGCTCCTGTTACATCCTTGTGTCCTTTCGTTGGAGTCGGATTCGTTGCCGGAATTGTTCAGGCATTTATCTGCAATCCAAAAGTAAAAGATATGGAAACTTTACAGGACGATGTAAACGGAATTAAGGGCTGGTATAAAAATCGCATTTTGAGAATTCTTCTTGTTCTTCTTTTAAGTTCAATTGGAAGTTCTATTGGAACATTTGTAGGATTCGGAGATATTGTTTCCCAGTTCTTTGCTTAACAGAAAATCAGCCTGCTAGTGAAGCCTTGTATAGCAGACCTTTTCCGGGTTTGTTATCAGGGCTTCATAATCCAGAAGCGGCAGGGGTTTATAATAGAAATACCCTTGAACAAAGTTCAATCCCATTCCGGAAAGAATTTCTATCTGATCCTGTGTTTCTACGCCTTCGGCAATAATCGGAAGTCCGATTCTGCGGGACATATCAATTACACTCTGAATGATATTCAAGCCTTTTTCAAAGTTTGCCTGATTTAAATCAAAGAATTTTATATCCATTTTGATTATATCTGCCTGAACATCTTTAAGCATATTCAGAGAAGAATAACCGCTTCCAAAATCATCAATGAGAATTGTAAATCCTTTTTCCCGAAGTTTTTGTATTACACTTCGAATGATAAGCGTATCCTGAACAAAAGCACTTTCTGTAATTTCTATTTCGATTAACTCAGGCTCAATTTCATATTTATCTACAAGCTCAGAAAAAACTTTTGGAACATCCAGATTAGAAATATCAATTCGCGAAACATTTACAGAAACAGGGACAGGCTCAACACCGGCTTTTTTCCACTCACTTATTTTTTTGCAGACAGATTCCCAGACATAAAAATCAAGTTTTGTAATGGACCCGTTTTTCTCCATAGGCGGGATAAATTCACCCGGACTGACAAATCCTCTTGTTTTATGTTTCCATCGTACAAGGGCTTCAGCACCCACAATTTTATCAAGCTGAATAGAACACTTTGGCTGAAGGAAGAATGTAAATTCCCCTTCTTCAAGTCCACGCTCAATATCCGGAAGAATTTTCAGCCCTTCTTCCTCTTCATGAATCATGGATTCAGAGTACCATCTGATTTTCCCTGCCGACTTTGAAGAATCCAGAGTTGCCGCACTTTCAGCCCAGTCAATTACACCAAGTATATCTTCCTTTGAATCTTTCAGAACATAACCGCCGTAACACATACGGAAACCTTCAATGCCATCCATCGAAGAAACAATTTCGTTCATTCCCGAAACAATGTAATCAAGAACGGCATCTTCCTTATCGCAAAGAATAAAAAAATTGTCGCCTCCTGCATAACCCGAAACTGTTCCGAAAAGACGATCCGATTCAATCAGGAATATTCCAACCTGCTTCAAAAGACGGTCACCCTGCCAGCGGGAATACCACTTATTGAAGAAGCGGAAATGTTCAATATCCATATAAATAAGACAGGTTTGATTATGATAACTGCTCAGGAACTCTGCTGCCGCTTTTTCGAAATTTTCTTTATCCAGAAGACCGGTCAAAACATTCCGTTCTTTCATATTCTTTTTAGCGACTTGCTTTTCCTTGTTAATATAGAAAAAAGCCAGAACTATTTCATTCTCTTCCAGGCCATCAGCCTGAGGAATAAGGGTGATTTCAACATCATCCCAGCTTCCGTTGGAACTTCGCTCACGGATCACTGTATGAATAGGATTCTTTGCGACTTTTAATCGTTCCCGTAATGATTCCAGATCGAAAAAATCAATAAACTCTTCGTAATCATCTGGATGAACCATATTCGAGGCTGTACGTTTTATCACGTTGCTCAATGGCTCTTCTTCCAGCGTAATATATTTTCCATAGTTTTCTTCCGAAAGCAAATGATATCTGTCGATTGAAAGATTCATCTCAATGATGAAATGAAATTTATTCATGAACTTCAACCGGCCCAAAAGTTCTTTATTAAGATTCTCATAAAATGAACCGGTAACAAGTCTGCATCTGCCATGTCCTGGATAATCAATGTATGAATAGGACATGCTAAGCCAGCGACGGATATTCATATTAAAAACAGAAACCGGCTCAGAACTTTCCAAGATAAAAGGACAGTTGGAACAACGTTTTGAAGTATATCCCCAGCACTCGTAGCATTTTTTGCCGATTTGCATTCCAGGAAAAACGGCTTTTGCACTTTCGTTAAAATAGATAATATTCTGAGAATCATCTGTAATATAAACAAGATTTTCAAGCTTCTGCATAAATCTTAAATAT
>JAHBAD010000104.1 GCA_018385395.1 Treponema sp. | reverse complement strand
GGGCGACTGCATTTAGTAAGTAAACACTAAACAAAGCTACACTGTAGCTTTGTTTTTAACGTGTTTTCTATTTTGCAGATTTAATAACAGCCTGAGCGCCTGCAAGACGAGCAGCTGGTACACGGAATGGAGAACATGATACGTAGTTCAAACCGAGCTTGTAACAAAGAGCGATAGAAGCTGGGTCACCACCGTGTTCACCACAGATTCCAAGGTGAAGATCAGCTTTAACTGAACGACCTTTTTCTTCTGCCAAACCGATCATTACACCAACACCATCTTCGTCCAAAGTCTTGAATGGATCCTGGAGGAGAACCTTCTGATCCAAGTAAGAATCGATGAATTTAGAGTAGTCATCACGGCTGAAACCGAATGTTGTCTGTGTAAGGTCGTTTGTACCGAATGAGAAGAAGTCTGCACATTCTGCAATAGCATTAGCAGTAGCTGCAGCACGTGGGAATTCGATCATAGAACCAATCTGGAACTTGATAGCTGTACCGCAGTCTTTGTTTACATTTGCGATAACTGCTTCAGCCTGAGCACGAATCTGTTTCAATTCGTTAGCAGTTGTTACGTTTGGAATCATGATACGAACGTCGTGTTTAAGACCTTCTTTTTCAGCCTGAGCTGTTGCACGAGCAATAGCTTCAACCTGCATTTCATAGATTTCTGGATATGTGATAGCGAGACGACAACCACGGTGACCGAGCATTGGGTTGTGTTCGTTTAATTCAGAGTATTTCTTGTTGATGAAGTCAACTTTTACACCAAGTTTTTTAGCCAAAGCTTTAGCCAAATCTGGAGTTTCTGCCTGAACAAATTCGTTTAATGGTGGGTCCAAGAGACGGATTGTTACAGCACGACCTTCCATAGTTTTGATGATATTGTAGAAGTCTTTCTGCTGAAGTGGGAGAATAGCCTTAAGGTTTTCTTTTCTTTCTTCAGTTGTATCAGAAATAATCATCTTCTGGAATGAAGTAAGTTTTGGTTCTTCGAAGAACATATGTTCTGTACGACAAAGACCAATACCAGCAGCACCAAAGCGGAATGCCTGTGGAGCTTCGTTCTGTTCAGCGTTAGCAAGAACTTCGAAACCTTTTACAGTTTTTCCAGATGGAGTTGTACGTGTTGAGTTAGCACGAACTTCATCAGCCCAACCAAGGAATGTTTCCAGATCGCCTGATACAGCAGCTGGAGATACAGGAATTACTTCACCGTAAACTTTACCTGTTGAACCATCGATAGAGATGAAATCACCTTTCTTGAATGCTTTTCCACCAATTGTTACTTTTCCAGCACCAGTGAATACAACATCAGAACATCCACATACACAAGGTGTACCCATACCACGAGCTACTACAGCAGCGTGTGATGTACGTCCACCAGTAGAAGTCAAGATACCTTGAGCTACATACATTCCGGCAATATCATCTGGAGAAGTTTCTTTACGAACGAGAATAACTTTCTTACCAGCTTTGTCCCATTCTACAGCTTCTTCTGCTGTAAATACAATCTGTCCACATCCAGCTCCTGGAGAAGCGTTCAAAGCAGATGCCAAAGGTTTAGCTGATTTAAGAGCTTTTGCATCAAACTGTGGGTGGAGTAACTGATCAAGCTGATCAGGTTTTACACGAAGAAGAGCTTCTTCTTTTGTAATCATTCCTTCTGCTACCATGTCTACTGCCATTTTAACAGCTGCAGGACCAGTACGTTTACCGTTACGGCACTGGAGCATGAAGAGTTTTCCTTCCTGTACAGTGAATTCCATATCCTGCATATCGTGATAGTGAGCTTCAAGACGGTCACGAATTGTAGAAATTTCTTTGAAGATTTCTGGCTGCTGTTTTTCGAGAGCAGAAATATCCATTGGAGTACGGATACCAGCTACAACGTCTTCACCCTGAGCGTTGATAAGATATTCAGCCATAAAGTGATTTTCACCAGTAGATGGGTCACGAGAGAATGCAACACCAGTACCAGAAGTTTCACCCATGTTACCAAATACCATTGCCATAACTGTAACAGCAGTTCCTTTAATAACATTTTCGTCAATGTTGTTAAGTTTACGATAGATGATAGCGCGTTCGTTCATCCAAGAACCGAATACAGCACCAATAGCAGCCCACATCTGATCTTTTGGATTCTGAGGGAAGTCTTCACCTTTTTCTGCTTTGTACATTGCTTTATATTTAGAAACGATAGTCTGAAGTTCTTCTGTTGTGAGTTCAGTATCTTCTTTAATTCCACGAACAGCTTTTACTTCGTCAATGATAGCTTCGAATTTATCGTGGTCAACACCCATAGCAACGTTACCGAACATCTGGATAAAGCGGCGGTAAGCATCCCATGCAAAGCGTGGATTGTTTGTTTTGTTTGCAAGTCCAACAACAGACTTATCATTAAGACCAAGATTGAGGATTGTATCCATCATACCAGGCATAGATTCAGCAGCACCAGAACGAACAGAAACTAAGAGAGGATCTGATTCGTCACCAAGTTTTTTACCGAAAACTGTTTCAAGTTTGTTAAGATATTCATCTACCTGAGCGTTAAGTTCTGCAGGATATTTTCTACCCAATTTGTAGTATTCCTGACAAACATCGATAGAAATTGTGAATCCAGGTGGAACTGGAAGACTTAAAGGAGCTTTTGCCATCTGAGCAAGGTTAGCACCTTTACCACCAAGGATAGGACGCATTGATTCATCACCTTCAGCGTCTCCATTACCGAAAAAGTAAACATACTTTGTAGCCATTATTTAACTCCATAAAATAATTTTTCTATAAGAAGTAGTTTTACCATTCTACAAGTATTTCAAAAATCCGTCAATAATGCGAAAAATCTTCAAACTTAAGCCTAATAAAACTTGAAAAACGCTTCTGGCCTACAGATAACACAGACATAAACAGAATGTTTCCAGGTTACAACAAAGGAGAAACTACGCAGCGAATCGCTTCAGGAGTTTTTGCAGAAATCTCAGGTTATGAATACGGAATTCAGTTTGCAAGCAATTACATTCCTGGAGAATTTGTTCCGTATGTAAGAATAATGACAACAGGTTACGAAGATGTTGAATCTGCAAAATCATTCGGACTTCCGTACATAGTTTTAAGAAATCCTCATCCTTATGACACAACAACCCTTCACTACAACTGGCAAATTTGGGAAACAAAAGCATTTTCAATTTTTACAAACCAAACAGAAACAATCGACCAGAAAGGAGCAACTGAAGCCGTTCTCAATGTACTGAATTTTTTAGCCAGCAAAGACATAATCGAATTTTCTTCGCACAAAGGTTATATTTCTTCTATTATAAATGAAAGCGATATGATTTGCGTAAAATCGAATACAGCAGGAATTTTTCAAAAAATTACAGAAACAAAAAAAACTGTCAAAAAAGGCGAAATTCTTGCAAATATTTTAAATCCATTAGACTGTTCCATCGCTGAAGAAATAAAATCCCCAGTGAACGGAACAATTTTCTTTACATAGTCAAAATCCCTTGCATACGCAAACGCGGTTTTATTCAGGATAATCCCGAAAGGAAAATAACGCTAAATGCTGAAAAGCAAATCTTCATAACTTGGAAACGGTTTGTATTTTTCAGAAAGAAGAACTTCGATTTGATCTGCGACTGCACGCGCTTCTGTCATTGCAGGAAGAACTTTTTCTGCGTAATATTCCGCCATTTCCATATTTGAAACCGCTTCTTTTGCTTCTAGATGAACTTTTGAAAGATTTTCTGATTTTATTTCAAGCTGCTCTGCAAGGGCATCGAGTTTTTTCAAAAGATTTTTCTGTGAAAGACATTTTAATTCAGGTAAAATTGAAACTGTTTTTTCACACGAATCTGCGATTTCTTTCATGTAGGCAAACGCGCACGGCAAAATATCTTTGTGAATCATTTCAAGCATTATTTCAACTTCAATATTTAAAATCCGGCTGTATTTTTCAAGTTTAATGTCGTAATGGCTTTTCATTTCGATTTCTGAATAAACGCCGAGTTCAGTGTAGAGTTTTATGTTTTTAGGCTGAAGATAATGTTTCATCGCTTCCGGAAGATTTTTCAAGTTTAAAAGTCCACGCTTTTCTGCTTCCTGAATCCATTCTGAGGAATAACCGTTTCCGTCAAAAACAATTCTCCAGTGAGCAGTAATTTCACGGCGGATAAGATTTTTTAATTCAGTTTCAAAATCAGAAGCCTTTTCAAGTTCATCTGCGTACTGTTTTAAAGCGTAAGAAAGAATCGAATTGAGCGTTGTGTTCGGGCCTGAAATCGAAAGGGAAGAACCGACTGAACGGAATTCAAATCTGTTTCCTGTAAACGCAAAAGGACTTGTTCTGTTTCGGTCTGTAGAATCTTTTGGAATTTCTGGAAGAACATCGACGCCAATATCCATTTTTTGATTTGTCGCCGAATTGTACGGTTTTCCATCTTTAATTGATTTTAAAACCGAACCAAGTTCATCGCCAAGATAAATCGACATAATTGCAGGAGGCGCTTCAAATCCGCCAAGACGATGATCGTTTGATGCGCTTGCAACAGTAATTCTAAGCAAATCCTGATTTTCATCGACAGCTTTTAGAACGGCCGTTAAAAATAGAAGAAATTGTGCGTTTTCCAGAGGCGTTTTTCCAGGCGAGAAAAGATTTTCTCCTTCGTTTGTTGAAAG
>JAHBAD010000057.1 GCA_018385395.1 Treponema sp. | reverse complement strand
CATAGCAGACGAACCTGTAACCATAAGATGGCTTACTAACGTCATCTCCGCAAACACTGTTGATCATTATGTAATGACAGACCACACTGAACCTTTTGTTGATGATAACGGGAATCCATGTAACTACGTTACAAGTAAATCAGTGGAATTCAATGTTGCTTATACAAAAACAGGAGACCATATGGTCAGCTTTTACCCTGTCTTCAAAGAAGGTTACAAAAGTGTAACACAACCATATCATACTATTATTTATGTATATAATACTGCTCCTTCTGTAAGCAAATAAAGTTGATTATTACCCGTATAAAGACTGTCAATTTCTGACAGTCTTTTTTTTTATACACCAAGTGATTAAAAAAATTGAAAAAACTCTCTATAATAATGGGCGAAATTCAAACCCTCGGAGGGCGCCATGCTCAATATCAACAACAATACAAATCAGATAAAAACAGAAATCCTTGTGCGCATTATCAAACTGCAGCTGGAAGAAAACCTTGTAAAAGGCGTTCATTATATTCCAAAGCAGATGGCGCCTAAAGACAGGGAACCTTTTACCTGCTGTATTTATCACGACCGTGAAATTCTCCGTCAGCGGGTTATTGCAAGACTTGGCTGTTCAGTTGAAGGTCTTGATGAAGAAGCTGCCCTTGCCGATTTTGCTCAGGAAGCATTGTGGCGCGAAAAGCCAACCTGGCCTATGCTGACCGTTCTTCATGAAGCCTGCAACGCCTGTGTTCACACAAAATACATGGTAACAAACGCCTGCCAGGGTTGTCTTGCCCGTCCGTGTACAATGAACTGTCCTAAAAAAGCAATCACAGTTCAAAATCATCACGCTAAGATTGACGAAAATATGTGTTCTAACTGCGGATTTTGTATGCAGAACTGTCCGTACCACGCAATCATTAAAATTCCTGTTCCTTGTGAAGAAGCCTGTCCTGTTGGAGCAATTACAAAAGACGAAACCGGGCGCGAAGTCATCGACTTCCACAAATGTATTTTCTGCGGAAACTGTATGAGAAGCTGCCCTTTCGGCGCCATGATGGACAAAAGCCAGATTGTAGATGTTCTGAAAAGAATCATGAACGGCGAAAAAGTTGTAGCGCTTTATGCTCCAAGTATTGCAGCTCAGTTCAAAGCTCCGGCCGCTAATCTTGAACAGGCACTTAAAACTTCAGGTTTCTCAAAAGTGCTGGAGGTTGCTTTGGGTGCTGACATTTGTGCCGACAAAGAAGCCCGCGAATTTACAGAGCGCATGGAACGGGGTGACAAGCTTATGACAACATCCTGCTGTTCCGCTTATGTTCGTGCCGTAAGAAAACATGTTCCTGACCTTGTTCCATGTATTTCTGAAACAAGAAGTCCTATGCACTACACCGCCGAAATTGCAAAAAAGGAAAATCCTGACTGCATTACAGTTTTTATCGGGCCATGTATTGCAAAACGCCGAGAAGGTATGGACGACCCTATGGTAGATTACGTTCTGAGCATTGAAGAGATCAAAGCCCTGTTTACTGCAAAAGAAATTGATCCTGTAACAATTGAAGTTACAGACGATGAAATTCTCAACAAGAAAAACCTTCCTACAGCCAGTGCAAGAAACTTTGCCCAGAGCGGCGGTGTTGCTGCCAGCATCAAGGCTCGTCTTTCTGATCCTGATATTCTGCGCCCAACCGTTATCAACGGACTGAACAAAAAAGGTATGGCACAGCTTATGATGTATGGAAAAATCAACGCTGGAAAAATGACACCGCCTCCTAACTGTCCGAACCTGGTTGAAGTAATGGCCTGTGAAGGCGGCTGTATTGCAGGTCCTGGAGCCATTGTAAGCTCAAACATTGCAACAGCACAGCTTGGAAAATATGTTGCAGATGGAAATCAGGAGGAACCTGAAAAGGTATAAATCATGAAATATTTGAAACAGCTTTTTATCATTGTAATTGTTTCTTTTGTGGGGGAACTTATTCATTTCTTTGTTCCCCTTCCAATTCCTGCAAGCATTTACGGACTTGTAATCCTGTTCCTGCTTCTGGAATTCAAAATCATAAAACTTGAAAAAGTAAAAGATGCTTCGTCCTTTCTTCTTGGCATCATGCCAATATTTTTTGTTCCCCCATGTGTCGGCTTCATCAATGCATTTCCGCTTATGAAGCAGTATGGGGTTCAGTTTATGGTAATTGGAATAGGAACAACAATTCTTGTTATGGTTTCAACAGGATGGGTTGTCCAGCTGATTATGAAGGCAAAAGAACGCAAAACTAAAAAAAAGGAGGAAGAGAATGCTTAACGATTTTATTGCATCTTCAACTTTCTGGGGTGCTTTTATCACTCTTGCTTTTTTCATGATTGGTGACTGGCTTTTTAAGAAAACTAAATTTTTTCTTTTTAGCCCTCTGCTTGTTTCCGTAACACTTTGTATTTTTTTTCTTTGTATTACAAAAATCCCTTTTACAGAATATGAAAACAGTTCAAAAGTAATCAGCTGGTTTTTAACGCCATGTACTGTAGCTCTGGCTGTTCCTCTTTATGAGCAATTTGAAAAACTTAAGGAAAACGCTTTAGCCATTCTTGCAGGAATTCTTACAGGCGTCATTGTAAACCTTGCAGGCGTCTACGCACTATGCGTGGCTTTCAAGATCGGTCACACTGAATACGTTTCTCTTTTACCAAAATCCATTACAACGGCAATCAGCTTTGCCATTACAGAACAGTACAAAGGACACGTTGCCATAACAGCAATGATGGTAATTCTTGCGGGAAACGTTGGAAACCTTTTCGCAGAAGGAATCTGCCGCCTTTGCAGAATTAAAGAACCTGTTGCAGTTGGTATTGCCATAGGCACTTCCAGCCATGCTTTGGGAACTTCAAAGGCACTTGAACTTGGTGACACAGAAGGCGCCATGAGCGGCCTTTCCGTCGCCGTAACAGGCCTCATCACCGTAATCATGATGCCCCTCTTTGCGAACTTGATATAATAATCGTCCATATAAATCAAATATATTTTATTTGATTTGCTAAGGTCTCTAAAAAACTTACTCCCGGTCACAATCACGGCCTACCAGGAACGCTAGCTAGCGTCGCTAATACAAAGCGCGGTAAGGAAACTATCGTTTCCGCGCTTT
>JAHBAD010000055.1 GCA_018385395.1 Treponema sp. | reverse complement strand
AAAGCGCGGAAACGATAGTTTCCTTACCGCGCTTTGTATTAGCGACGCTAGCTAGCGTTCCTGGTAGGCCGTGATTGTGACCGGGAGTAAGTTTTTTAGAGCCATAACTAATCAAAAAAAAATTTGTTTGATTTATATGTATATTTTCTATTTCTAGTAGTGTGGTGGTTTGCGGTTGGGGATGTCGCCTTCCATGTTGTCGTAAACATCTTTAAGTTTCTGAGACAAAATCTGATTGTCATGTTTCAGTTTTTCAATTTCTTCCGCCTGCTTCACTGCCACTTCCTGAATCTGATTCACAAAGTCTTCCATGTAAGCCAGTTTGATTTCTATATTTGTTATTCGCTCTTCCATGTATTCGGTTTTCCTGTCAGTAAAATTCTTGCGTTCAGTTTAACGTAAGCACAAATTTCACGCAAATAAGCCATAGGCACATGAAATACAGGTGTTCTGCATCCAAGCCCTGTCACTTTTTCAAAGCCAATGCGACGGGCAAGTCTCTGGGCTCTTCGCAAATGATATCTGCTTGAAACCAGGGCCACAGGAGACGTAAGCACTTCTTCCACTGGAACCCCTAATTCCTTTACCAGAACTTTTGTTCCAAGCTGAAGATTCTGAATGGTATCCTTTGCCTGATCTTCGATAAAAATTCTTTCCGGTTCAATTCCCATTTTTACAAGCTGTCGTTTAAGTTCCGGCGCTTCAGGATAAGGAAGCCATTTCATAGTTCCGCCTGTAACTACACAGACAGCTTCAGAATTCATTTTCAAATATTCGGCACTTTTCTGAACGCGCCACATAACAGGCTTAGGAAGTTTTCCGTTTTTATCAATTCCTCCGCCAAGAAGGAAAACATAAACCTTGTGACCTTCAGCAAATTCAGACTCAGCTTCCGAGGTCTCTGCTTCACAGATCTTTTCTTCCAGATTCAGAAGTCGTGGTGTCAAAATCAAAATCAGATTCACAACAGCAATTGCTCCGCAGACTCCTGAAAAAATCAAGATTCCTTTCTTCCATTTTTTCTGAATCCGGCTCCAGAAGGAATACCCATGTTTCACCCGATAAACCGAAAGCCAGATTAAAAAAAATCCAGCCACTGCCCAGATATTATAGAAGGAAGTCAGAATATCAAGGATTGTTCCCGGAGTCAGAATATGAAGGACTATGGTATAAACAATAAATAAATTTCCAAAAATAAATTCCGCAACCATCATCTATTTCCTCCAAAATATTCATCATATTCCAAACAACAATTATCAATTGTCCATTGTCAATTTCCATATTCTCCGTACTCGCAGCCAACATTCTTTACATCTATATCATCTATGAGCTCAAGGCCGTTTTCTGCTTTTCGGTTTTTTCTGTAAAGCTTAATATTGCCAAAGCCGTTGCCACCGTTCCAAAGCTGATTGTGGCGTTTCTTTCCGTCAGGCGCTTCATAGTTTACAAAAAGCATATCTTTTTTGAGACAATGAATTTCTGTAACCATTACCGATTTTCTGTTTGACTGTTCAACGTTCCAGACGACATCCTGATACTCTTCACGGAAAGAAAACTTTGTTCTGGTGTGTGTCCAGAATTTTGAAAAATTATATTCAAAAGGTTTTCCTTCGTACCAGAAAGCGCTCAGAAGTTTCCGCTTAAGAGGAATACCAAAAACTTTCGGGCATCCGCCACCAATATCAAAAACAGAATCTTCAAGTTTTTTTCCTGTCACTTTACTCGTCAGATTATCTGAAGAAAGCCAGACCCAAGGACTTGTAAAATTGCTTCCCCAGTTTTTGTCTGAATAACCGTAAGAAGTTTCGGGCTTAACAACATAAGTCCGTCCCTGATATTTCACTGTTCCGCTGACAAGAGTCTTCATGCCTTCTGCATGCCAGTACATTTCAAATGCTTTCAGGGCACGAAAAAGCCAGCCGGCACCGTAACCAACATTGAAGGCAACTTTCTTTTCAAGTTTCAGATTCCATTTCATTGTTCCGTCGTCGCACATCCATTCAGGATGCTTTTTTACTTCCCCTTCAGAAAGATGAATGGAACCGCGAAGTTCAGTTTCACTGCAGAAACAATCGGCTGCTTCAATAGAATAAGGTGCTTTTTTATTAAGCTTTACATCTTTCCATGAAAAGAAACGGTGAAGCTGACGTTTATCTTTTCCCCAGCTTCCTGCCTTTACCATTAAATAAGATGGTCTGATTTTATTTTTCTGATTTTCCGGCAGTTGTCCGCAAGTTGGGACCGAACGAGCCAGAAAAGGATTGCATGTAAAGAATTCAACAAAGAAAGGTCTTTCTTCTCCGGTTTCTTCATCAATGCCGGTAAAAGAATGCCACCACCATTCATAACCTTTACGGGAAAATTTTCCTGTGAGCATGAACTGATTTCTGTGTAAATCTGATTGATTAAAATGTGCCATAAATAAAATATAACATAAAAATTAAAAGGGTGTAATTTAGTGTTTTTTATAATGACATTTTTTAGAATATTGTCATAATCGAAAAACAGTAATATTATAAAGTTATGAAAACTTATACATCACTTATCGTTCGTCCTTACGAAATCGACTCATACAATCACGTAAACAATGCTGTTTACCAGAACTACCTGGAATATGCCCGCATGGACATGCTTCATCAGATTGGATTCAAGTACAAAGAATTTTATGCAGCAGGTTACTTTCTGTATGTAACTCACGTTGACCTTTATTACAAAGTATCCGCAGTTCAAGATGATGAACTTTCTATAGAATGTGAAATGACAAAAACCGGTTACATCAGCGGAAGAATCCATCAGATCATGAGAAAAAAAGACGGAACAGTCTGTGTTGAAGCAGACGTAGACTGGGCTTGTGTAAGTGCAAAAACTCTCCGCCCTTGCAAGATTCCAGAAGAATTCATGGTTGATGAACTGAGAATTAAAAAATAAGGGAACTGCCAGCGATGGGAGCCCCTGCGAAGCAGCCGACCACAAGGCTGAAAGCCTGAGGACGGTGAGCGTTAGCGAAGGGCGGACGTAGCGGCCGCGGTTGAAAACCGCGGGGCAGCAAAAAAAAATCCCTTCATCTACCAAAAGCAAAAGAAGGGATTCTATATTCACAACCTGAAAAATTTAGTTTATTTTTGGTTCAAACTGTTCTACAATCTTTCCGCTTAAACCAGTGTAGTTCGAAGGAGTTGCAGCCAAAAGTCTTGCTTTAACTTCGTCGCTTACGTCAAGGTTGCGGGCCAGATTGTGGAAGTCTTCAATAGAAACTTTCTTTCCGCGAGTAATTTCCTTAAGGCGTTCATAAGGCTTGTCTACACCGCTCATACGGAGCAGGTTCTGATATGCTTCTGCCATAACTTCCGGTGTGTTTGCAAGAACGTCAGAAATCTTTTCTGCATTAACTTCAATCTTGCTAAGACCCTTCTGAAGTGAAGCATAACCGATCATTGAATGAGCGAAGGCTACACCAAAGTTTCTTGCTACAGTTGAGTCTGTAAGGTCGCGCTGGAGACGGCTGATACAAAGTTTACGAACAAAGAATTCGAACATGCTGTTTGCGAAACCGAAGTTTCCTTCTGCATTTTCAAAGTCGATTGGATTAACTTTGTGAGGCATTGCTGAAGAACCGATTTCTCCTGCAACTGTACGCTGCTTGATCCATCCGTCAGAAATGTAGCGCCATGTGTCCATTGCAAAATCAATCAGAATATTGTTGATGCGTTTTACAGCGTCGAATACACGGAGGTATGAATCGTGTGGTTCAATCTGTGGAGTGATTGGATTGAAGCGAACTTTAAGAGGCTTTGTGTGCATATAAGCATTGTCCATTGGAGTAATGCTGTCATTGAAACTGTTGATAAGTTCGTGACTGAAATTGATCCAGTCAAAATCTGGAAATACAAAGTTGTGAGCGTTGAAGCCGCCAGTTGCACCGTTGAGCTTCAAAAGAATATCAATGTTTCCAAGCTGAACCAGTTCTTCTTTCATGCGGTTTACAAATACCAGAATTTCTTTTCCAAATGTTACAGGAGTTGCAGGCTGTCCGTGTGTACGGGCCAGCATTGAAAGGTCTTTGTTGTCGTAAGCAAGTTTATAAAGTGTATCGTAGATTTTAAGGATTTCAGGAAGCACAACTTCGTTTACAGCATCGCGGATCATAAGACCGTAGCTGATGTTGTTGATGTCTTCTGAAGTAAGGGCAAAGTGAACGTATTCAAGAATTTCGTCCATGCCCATTTCCTTGATTTTTGTCTTAATAAAATATTCGATGGCTTTTACGTCGTGGTTTGTAGCAGGTGTTCCATTGTATCCTTTTGTTTCGAATGCTTTTACAATTTCTGCATCCTCAACAGTAATGTCGATAATTGAGCGGAGCTTTGCAACATCAACCGGCTTTGTAATGCGGCTTTTGAGCATTGGAGTTTCAAGCAGTTTGATAAGGTAATTGATTTCTGTGTAAATGCGGTATTTCATCAGAGCCATTTCACTGAAGTAACCCTGCAGACACTTTGTTTTTCCTTCGTAACGTCCGTCAACCGGCGAAACACTTGTTAAAGACATATTGGCCTCTCAAAAAAAGATTTATGGGTGAGATTATATCAAAAAAAATAATGATGTGGTATATGGAATTCATTTTCGGGCGTGCCGGGGCGGCGCTTCTGTCGCCGTGTCACGGCGAAGGGCAAGATGTGCGCCGCGGGCATTCTCGTGTCACGGCAAAATGTACGCTGCGGGCAGTGCGATTCTCGTGTCACGGCAAAATGTGCGCTGCGGGCAATGCGATTTTCGTGTCACGGCGTCTCTGCCGCCGCGGGCAGTGCAATTTTTCTGTCACGGCAAGATGTGCGCCGCGGGCCGCCACAAACAAACCGCCGCCCCGTCGGGCTATGCGGGGTTCCGGCGGCTGAGCGCCTTCATTCAAAATGCCTGCTCTCGCAAAGCTCGAGCTTCCGGCATTTTGAACCGCTTCGCGGCCCCTACTATCCCTCACGCAGTCCTTACCACTGCGAAAACAGCCCCAAAAGCTATAAAACTTTGGTGACTTCCCAATTTATAGTTGTTTTCATGGAAATCAAGACTGTATTCACCACGAAATGCCCCGAAAAAGCTATAAATCTGTACAAACCTCCAAATTTATAGCCGCATATTCACATATAAAGCTGCCCAAGGCAGGCACCACACAAAAAACGGCTATAAATATCATTCTTCCCGCGTATTTATAGCTTTTTCACTAATATTCAATTTCCCCTGCCCGCTCAAACTCCTCAAACCAGCTGTAAAATTTCACAAACCCAATTATTTATAGCTTTTTACCACAAAACAGGCGCATATCGGTGTTCAAACCCAGCATTCCTCTTTTCGCAACAGTTCCATATCTTCTTTTGTCTCACGAAATATTTCGCGTTAAAACAAAAAACGCACTCGAAACGAGTGCGTTTTTAAGAACGGCTACGTCACTCGCTCACTTCATTCGCTCGTGCCGTTTGCCTTATGGAAATTATTTAAGTCGCCGCGCATCAAAGCGCGGCTTGGGCATCCTGCGAGTTTGAACCCGGTTCAAACCCAGTATTTTAATTGAACTAATACATTATTTAAAATAAAAAAGGTGTCTAAAACTAGACACCTTTAAGCGGCTCCTGCTGGGTTTGAACCAGCGACACATGGATTAACAGTCCATTGCTCTACCACCTGAGCTAAGGAACCAACGTGTTATTAATATAAAGAAAACACGTATTAATGTCAACAAGGTTGAACAAAAATTTTAATTTATTTTAAAGAATTTCCAGTCACCTGGAATCATGCGCAAATGGAAAATACTTTCCTTTTCATCCTTACGCATATAAGGAGGATACTTGTTTACCACGCTTACTGGCTTAATTGCCTTTGCCATCCATGGATTCATCTTATCAGAATCAGAAACCGGCATCAAAGAAACTTCACCATTAATTCTGATATCAAAATCTACAGGAGCACAGCCGTCGTTTGTATAACAGTACAGCCCGAAAGTTCCATTATCATAAGTGAAAAGTGAAACGCCATTAGTTCCATCAATTATCACATCGTCCAGGAACTCGCCGCGAATCTGAGACAAAACTTCCTGTGGCAGATCTTTAATGCGGCTTGGCATATCAGGCAGATTAATCACTTCAAAACAGCCTGTTCCGTAAGTGTCATACATAACAATGCCTTCATGATATTCGCCGTGACCTGCATTCAGTTTTGTCCAGGTTGCGTTGTTTCTGTGTTCAAGCAAAGGGAAACTGATTGGGTATGCAGATTTTACATAATTTCTGCCGTAAAGCCCCGAAACTGTCACCTGAAATTCATCGGCTTCAAGGCGGCGGCCCGAATATGAAATAGAAGTAAACTTACTGATTTCAGGATATTTTGCCAGAGCACCTTTCATGAATCCGCCTGTGACAATCACCTTCTGACCGCGGTTAAGCAAAGTTTCGATTTTTGAAAGGATGTCTTTATCGTAAAGAGCACTTTCCATAAGGAACAAAGGTTTATCTTTAGGGAACTTTTCTACATCAAGTTCTGGGAAAGGTTCAAATGGAATTCCAATCATGCCAAGGAAATCTTCCAGGTGATCTTCGCCCTGAGCGTTGAACGGAATATAAACCGGAACGCCAGTCGGATTTCCACACTGACTCATAATGCGGTCAATTTTTGACATCTGATATCCCATTGGAGTCAGGCGCTTGTTGTCAGAAAGTGCCGGCCAGCAGAACATCATTATTTCCTTTGCCTTACTGAAAGCCGTCAGATAAGCCTGTTCCAGATAGGTGTCGATTCTGTCACATTCAAAAGAATCAAACCAGCCACCGCCGTTTTTTCCAGGCAAAGCATTCTCCATATAACGGACAAGAGAATAGCTTAAATAGCGTGGCAAATGCTGGTCCTGCTGCTGGCTGTGACGGGTTTCTGTTCCAGTATAAATCCCATCAAACATAAAGCGCTGTTCTTTTGGGTTGTAACCTGTTTCATGGTAGCTTTCGCGCCAGTTCGGATATTTGATAATCACCTTGCACTTTGGATTCACAGCCTTTGCAGGTTTCAGAATAAGGTTTTCTGAAACTTCCTTCATTTTTGTAAGACGGAATTCGCTCCAGCTTCTGTCCCCTTTTTCTTTCTGACAGTCTTCACACATACACTGAGTAAAATAGAAATCATCTATAATGAACTCATCAAACACAGAAGCTGTATATTCAGAAATCTCTTTAAGACGGTTCCGCATAGGTTCATTGCAATAACAGAAAGTGTTGAAAAGTCTCTGACGCTTTTTATCATCTTCATTCAAATCAGGAGTGACAGTTGTAATGCCGCCTGAAACTTCAATGCCGTTTTCTTCAAGCACCCGCTTAATCATCAAAAGCTGCTCTTTACGACAGAAAACATCGCGGAAAGTTTCCAGATAAACTTTATCCAAAGGCGCATATTTTTTAAAAAACTCCAGATCGCTGCGAAGCTGTTCCTCTGTAATTTTATCAGCCCAACCGGCAACCAGATAAGTTACACTCTTAAAATTCTTATATGTTTTGTTGTATTCCATACTTTAATTCTAACATGTCATATCAGGAAAACTATAAAAATATTAGTGATGTTTTTTGTAATTTTATGAGTATAGGGGTCTGTCCCCTTTGTGGTATAGGGGTCTGTCCCCTCTTTAAGTCCATTTTTATCCATAACTCAGAGAGGTTTGTCCCCTCTTTAAGCCCATTTTTTCAGGGGTTTGTCCCCTTTTGAATTTTTTCTATCTTTTTTACAGTCTTTTCATTATAATTATATTAAATTGACTTTTTGGAGTAATTATGGCAAAGACAGTCAGCATTAACGCACGCATTGACCCTGAACTTAAAGAACAGGCTGAACTTATTCTGGATAAACTTGGACTTACATCAAGCGGTGTAATTTCCATGCTCTACAAACAGATTGTTCTGAATCGCGGTCTTCCATTCGATCTGAAGCTTCCGGAACTTGATACACATGTTCTTTCTGAAGAACAGTTCAAAAGCGAAATCGAAAAAGGTCTTGCTGACCTTGGAAACGGTACAACAGTGCCTACAGTCAAAGTTTTCACAACTGTAAAATAATCAGCAAAAACTTTTATGATTCAGTACTCAATAGAATTTACAGAAAGCGCACAGAACGATTTTTTCAATCTATACTGCTACGAAACAACACATCCCGGCTGTGTCTCAGTTGAGGATTTAAAAGTTGCAGTTTCAAGCCTTGAAGTTATGCCCGAACGTTTTCCTTATTTCGAAGAAAAAGAAATGGTTGATAAACAGGTTCGCGTAATGAAAGAAGGCAAAACATGCGTTTTCTATTACATCAATAAAGAAACAAAAGTTGTCTCTATCCTTCGTATGCTTTTCATTCAGGACGTTGCCGTCGAACAGCAGCTTGTTGTTTCATCTCCAACAACAGAAAAATGAAAAAATCAAAAATCATATTCATTTCTCTTTTAAGCTTTCTGTCGGGCATTATGTCCGCACAGGAAGTTATTTCTTATACCGGAAATGATAACTATACTCTGGTAGAACGCACAAACCTTCGCCGCTACGATAACGGAAAATACACCGGCCTTATGAGCCGTGAAGTGCGTTCCTTTTTAACACAGCACAAAACTTCCGGCGGAAATATTTATTACTCAGGTGATTTTTTCGTAGAACAGGACACTATAAAAAATTCAAAAGTAATGTTCACAGGAATCCACGATGCCATTCCTTCAAAATTTTTCATTGATGAATCAGGCATGGTAACAATGGAAGAAGATAACGGATATCCGACATTCAGAAGTTTTCCATCTTTTCCAAAAACAAAACTTTCCGCAGGCGATTCGTGGAAAGGTGACAGCGTCCGTTCAATTGATCCATTGAACAACGGCATTCTTACAAAAATCCCAATGACAGTTCAGTACACTTACGAAGGTCGGGAAGAATATCACGGCGAAAAAGTTCACCGCTTGAGCGCACAGTGGGCTACCCGTTATGGTATTACATACTGGGATTTTGGCGGAGACAAGAATCTTAAATCGGCTCAAGGTTCCCATAAAGCAAACATTCTTGTTAGCTGCAGAACAGGCGCCATGGTATTCATGACAGATGTCGTCGATGAAACCTTTATCTATTCGGATGGAAACCAGATTACTTTCAAAGGCACAATCCTTCAGTTTACCGAATACCCTACTGCTGTTCCTCACGACGAAATTCTTCCTGCCCTTAAGCGCATTGGTGCCGTGGCAATTACAGATACATCAAAAACTGTAAAGATGAACGGAACCAAAATTGACGCTAATGACAAGTCTACCGCGCGGGACAAAGACGAGAAGACTGAAATACTTTCAATGATAGACAAAAGCAAACTTGCCGCTAACGACAAATCTCCCGCAGGGGACAAAGTAACTGCAAACAATAAAACTTTCGCAGAAAATAAAACTACTACAGGAAATAAAACTCCTGCAGAAAATAAAAAACCTGTTCTTCAAAGGGATTCAAATCCTGACACATCAAAAAATATATCAGCTGTCACACCTGCAGACCTTGGTGAAAAGAAAATCACAGTGCAGGAAACAGATGCCGGAATCAAGCTTGCAATTCACGACCTGAAATTCAAGGCAGACTCTGCCGAACTTATGCCTGGCGAAACTGCACGCCTTGATGAAATTGCTTCGGTTCTAAAACAAACAGGAACAAACAAACTTTTGATTGAAGGGTTCACTGCTGACACAGGCTATCCTGCAGGAGAACTTAAAGTCTCCCGCAACCGTGCCTATGCAATTGCCGAAGCACTTTCTAAACGCGGTATCGATGCGGGAAGGTTTATCTGCAAAGGAAACGGCGCCGCAAATCCTGTAGCCGACAATTCAACGCCTGAAGGAAAGGCTATGAACCGCCGCGTTGAAATTACAATTCTGGAACGAAATAAATGAATGTAACGATTATCCAGCCGCCACTTGTACAGCTTAATACTCCTTACCCTTCGGGCGCATATCTGAAATCTTTTTTTCAGATGATCCGCGACGGCAAAATTGAAGGACTTTCTCAAAACCTTATTGGAAAGGTTCGCTGGCTTGATTTATCTACCGCTCTTTTCCATAAAATATTCTGCCGTCAGGGATTAACAAAGCTTTTTGCCCTTACAGAAAAAAAAGCTCTTTCTATGGCTGACTCAGCTGATGAAGAAACATCCTTCCAGTTACGGCGATATGTTTCATGCCAGACTTTATGGATCAACTGGATTGACCGCATTGTAGAAATCCTTTGCGGAGGAAACAGTGCCCGCGAATTCTGTCATGAATTTGTACGCTCCCCACATGCGCCTCGCGGGAATCGAATGGAAAATTTTTTCGGGGAACTTTCAGAACAGGGCCGCGATATTACAACTGACGATGCCAAAATTCTTGCAAGCCTTGCTCTTGCAGACCTTGCAGATTATATCACTACAGTTTTTGATAACAACTTCCGGCTTATCAGTTATGCTGAACACCTTGGAACAAGCACAGCAAGTTTTGACGATGTAATCAAAGGATTAAAAAGTCCTGTACTGAATGAATTTTACAAAGACGTTCTTCAGGATGCATTTGAAAAGAAAGACGCCTGTAAAACAGTTTCATCTGAATTAAATCATCTCTTTCTTATTTCAGTTCCTTTTCCTGGTTGTTTCGAAGCTGCAGTTTACACTGCACGTGAAATCAGAAAGCTATATGGAGAAAAAGCAATTATTGCCACTGGCGGCGGCTACATAAACACAGAACTTAGAAGTCTTTCAGAAATCCGTTTTTTTGATTATTTTGATTTCATCAGTTACGACATGGGTTACGGAAGTTATATTCATCTTCTGGAAAAATTTTCCGCCGCACATTACGCCGTTGCCGCACAAGATGCCCCTCTGACTTATGACACCTCTGCCGTCATCAGCACATTAAATGAAACTCCTCTTTACAAAATGAAATACCGGAGTTCCGGAAAAATTATCGGGCAGTCTGATACAACAGAAGGTTTCCAGAAATATGCTGAGCTAGAATCAAAAGTCTGCCGCATTCTTATTCCGGATTTTTCAGAAATTAATTTTTCAAAATATCCCCGCCTTGCAGACGACACAAATCCCATGCATTCCATCTGGAATGACGGTGCCTGGCTTAAAGCTTACATGGCTCACGGCTGCTACTGGCACCGCTGTGCCTTCTGCGACACTCAGCTTGAATACGTAAACCGTTTCTGTAAAGTGGGTGCCTCGCACCTTTGTGACGGCCTTACTGAACAGGCACAGAAAACCGGAGTATGGGGAATCCACTTTGTTGATGAAGCATGCCCGCCTTCAAGCATGATCGATTTTGGAATCCGCAATTGCCGGAACGAAAAGACAAACGGGAAAAAACTTACCTGGTGGGGAAATATCCGCTTTGAAAAAACTTTTACCCGCGACATGGCAGACTTCCTTTCATACTCAGGCCTTACAGCCGTAAGCGGCGGCATTGAAATTGCAACAGGCGACGGACTTTCCGCAGTCAATAAAGGTACCACAATGGAAAATATTGTGGCAGCAACCTGTGCTTTTAAAGAAGCCGGAATCCTTGTTCATTCATATATGATTTTTGGATTTTACCAGCAGAGCGAGCAGGATCTGATTAACAGCATGGAAACTTTACGCCAGCTTTTTGCCGCAGGTCTTCTTGATTCCGCTTTCTGGCACAAATTCACACTGACACTTCATTCAACAGTTTATAAAGAATGGCAGGATGGGAAACACCCTGAGTTAAAAATCATTACAGGAAACGAAGAAAGCCGGAACCGTTTTGCAGAAAACGACCTTCATTTTGCAGGCGAACACAAATCTGCAAAATATTCAGAAGGATTAAATGCGGCACTGGACGCCTGGATGCACGGTCAGAATCTTGAAACAAATGTTCAGCGCTGGTTCACTTTTTATATGCCGCGGCCGACACTGCCAAAAGATTACATCGACCGTCTGATTGAAAAATACGAAGCTCGCCGTGACGCAGCTTACAGGGAACCTGTCACAAATAAAAGCCGTCTTTTCTGGCTTGGAGGAAAGCCTGTTGTTCAAGGCGAAACTCTCACATGGTTCTTCATGGGGCAGGAATTTTCCGGGCACTTTACAAAAGCAAAAGAAGTTGCCGCCGTCCTTGAAGCTTTGCAGCCAGGCTTTTATTCAGATGAAACAGGTGAAGACGGCGTCACAGGCGGAGCCCCCCAGGGAGCCAGTCACTCAAGCCCCCACGCACATGATGACTCAACGGCCCCACATAACGCCGTCTCGCAGAGCGCTCATAGTCCAAGCCTGGGCGCACATAACGCCGTAATGGAACGGCATGTAGCCATCTCGCAGAGTGCTCAGAGTTCAGTGCTTGTCGCTTCGGACAGCGTCACAGGCGGAGCCACGCAGGGCACCAGTCACTCAAGCCCCCACGCACATGATGCCTCAACGGCCCCACATAACGCCGTCTCGCAGAGTGCTCAGAGTCCATGTCCGGGCGCACAAAACGCCGTCTCGCAGAGTGCTCAGAGTCCAGTGCTTGCCGCTTCGGACGGCGTCACAGGCGGAGCCCCGCAGGGCACAATTCACTCAAGCCCCCACGCACATGATGACTCAACGGCCCCGCATAACGCCGTCTCGCAGAGTACTCAAGGTACATGCCCGGGCGTACAAAACGCCGTAATGGAACGGCATGTAGCCATCTCGCAGAGTGCTCAGAGTTCAGTGCTTGTCGCTTCGGACGGCGTCACAGGCGGAGCCCCGCAGGGCGCTCATAGTCCATGCCCGGGCGTACAAAACGCCGTAATGGAACGGCATGTAGCCATCTCGCAGAGTGCTCATAGTCCATGCCCGGGCACACAAAACGCCGAACAAGCCGCCCTCGCAAGCTTATGTTCCGCAAAAGAACTGATACGCCTCCGCCAGGGCGGACTTTGCTGTCTGTAAAAAACTTATTGGAGAATCAAATGAGTATAGAAAACTTTCTTCCGGGAAACGATGAAAAAATAAATCAGCTGCTTCAGTTTACAGCCCTTGTAGACAAAATGACTGCCATTGAACGCCGCACACTTCTTGTAGACGGGCGGCGCCGCGAAAATGATGCTGAGCATTCCTGGCACATTGCTTTAATGTGCATGCTTTTTAAAGACTATGCTCCCGAAGGGACGGACATAGCAAAATCAGTCCAGATGTGCATTGTTCACGACCTTGTTGAAATTTATGCAGGCGACACCTTTGCGTATGACCTTCAGGCAAATGTAGATAAAGAAACCCGTGAACAGGAAGCTGCCGATAAACTTTTTTCACAGCTGCCTGAAAATCTCGCTAAGGAAATACGCTCCTTATGGGAAGAGTTTGACGCCATGGAAACAAAGGAATCAAAATTTGCCGCTTCCATGGACAGACTTCAGCCATTTCTTCACAACACACTAACCGACGGCCACACCTGGAAAGAAGGACATCCAAGCATAGCCCAGGTTGATAAAAGAATCGGCATAGCCGTAGAGACTATGCCGGAGCTTAAAGACTGGTATGACAAAAATATCCAGAGGGCACTTGAAAAAGGCTGGCTTGAAAAACAGGATTAGGTATATTCCCTTCGCCTTCTCATTTTTCTTACATTTTCTGCATTTTATTGTAATATTTCGCATTTAGTGTTATTTTGTACTTCAACAATTCAGGTTGTTTTTTAGGAGATATCATGTTAGCTCAAATTTTTGCAGTTATCATCTTCGTTGTGATGTTTCTTCTGATCATCACAGAAAAATTTGAAAGACAGTGGACCACTCTGGTCTGCGGACTTTTAACACTTATTCTGGTTTTCGGCGTGGGAATGCATTCCTGGGAAACCTGTATGAAAACCCTCAACGTCAGAAGTATTTTTACTCCTGAGTTCTGGTATGCAGCAGGTGAATCGTCTGAAAGTTCAAGCGGTATCAACTGGGCAACAATCATCTTCATCGCCGGTATGATGGTTATGGTTGAAGGTATGGCCCGTGTCGGATTCTTCCGATGGCTCTGCATGTGCCTTGCAAAGGCCGTTAGATACAAGGTTATTCCAATTTTCATGACATTTATGACTATTTCATTTGTACTTGCCATGTTCATCGACTCAATTACAGTTATTCTGTTCCTTGCAGCCGTTACAGTTGAACTGAGCCAGCTTTTGAAATTCAATCCTGTTCCAATGATTCTTGCAGAAATCTTCTGTGCTAACTTAGGTGGTTCTGCAACAATGTGTGGTGATCCTCCAAACATCATCATCGGTACATCCCTTGGATATTCTTTTGCAGACTTTGTAATGAATACAGGTCTCATTGCAGGAATTTCTTTGATATTCACACTGGTTTACTTCTACTTTGTTTCAAGAAAAGAACTGAGTAAATCAGGGGTAAATATTGATATTTCAAAACTCCCGACTCCTTCAAGCGCAATTACTGATAAACCTGGCTTTATCATGAGTTCAATCATTTTTGCTATTGCAGTTATTCTTCTGGTAACTCATGCTATGACAGGACTTTCTGTTGCTACAATCGGACTTGGAATTACTATTCTTACACTTATCTGCGGCGGAAAACACTGTGGAGAAATCTTAAGGAAAGTTGACTATAAAACTCTGCTTTTCTTCCTTGGACTTTTTGTTGTTGTAGGCGGTCTTGAAGAAACAGGCATCCTCGTTCTGATTGCTGATCTGATTTCAAAACTCAGCGGCGGAAATGTTTACGTAATGATTGCAATCATCATCTGGCTTTCTGCTGTTGCAAGTGCATTTATCGACAATATTCCGTTTGCCGCAACAATGATTCCTGTAATTCAATCACTTACTGCATCTACAGGTGTTGCTCTGCCAACCCTGGCATGGGCTCTTGCTATGGGTACAGATATTGGGGGAAGTGCTACTCCAATCGGAGCTTCTGCAAACGTTGTTGGTACTTCCGTTGCCGCTAAAGCCGGACATCCTGTTGGATGGGGAAAATACTGTAAAACTGCAGCCCCAATTACAATTATTGTAATGATTATTAGCACAATCTTCATTTTCGTGCGATACTTATAATATCGAGGTAAAAAATGGATAAACAGGTAATTATTGCAATCGGCCGTGAATTCTGCAGTGAAGGTTCTGACGTAGGCCAGAAGCTTGCCGAAAGACTTGGTATTCAGTATTACGACAGAAACCTTCTGGATGAATTTGCTGACCAGAATGATCTGAATTCAGCAGAACTTCAGAAATATGATGAAACTCCAAAATTCAAATTCATGAGCCGTACAGTTCGTGGTTACTCAAATAATCCTATGGAAAACATTATGGAAATCCAGAGTGCCCTTTTGAAATCAAAGGCAATTGATGAAGATTCATTTGTAATCGTAGGACGCTGCGCAGAAGAAATTCTTAAAGATTTTGACTGTCTTATTTCTGTGTTCATCTCATCTGACCACGATGTAAGACTCAAACATACCATGGAAAAATTCGGCTTAAATGAAAAAGATGCCGAAAAGAAACTTCAGCGTCATGACAAATACCGCAAAGCATACCATGACCACTTTGCAAAAAAGAAGTGGGGCGAAGCAGGCACTTATGATATCTGTATCAACGCTTCAAAACTTGGTGTTGAAGCTACAGTTGATGCACTGGTTGCTTACGTTGAACGCCGTGTAAGTCTTATGAAATAAAATCACTTAAAAAGGCTTAAAAAAGGGGGCTGTCCATAAAGTTGAAATATTTTTCAATAAAGGGCAGCCCCCTCTTTTTTTTACCTTGTCACATCATGAAGCCACTTTCCGCTTAATACACGAATCAAACCTATAGCAGCCTTCAGAATATTTTCAGATGAAATACAAATATAAATCCAGATAACCGGTAAATCAAAAACAAAAGCCGAAAGAAATCCGACTGGTACTGCATAAAGCCACATAGTTCCCATTTCGGCCAGAGCAGAAAAAACTGTATCTCCACCGGCACGGCAAACACCTACAATCCAGTTCATACATAAAGAGGCGAAGGGATATGAAAACATAAGAACAATAAGCATTTGTTTTGCCGTGTGAATAATTTCAGGCCCCACATTAAAGAACACTGGAAGTGTATAGGAAAGGGGCCATAGGAAGATTCCTACAAAAGCGCCTACGGCCGGCAAAAACCAGAGAGATCGTTTTGCATACCCTGTAGCAAGTTCTATATCTCCTTCTCCAATTTTCTTTCCGATAATTACACTTATACCGTTTCCGAACCCCATACAGAAAACCCAGGTAAGCTGACTGATAGTTCCTGTAATATTTACGGCTGTAATGGCATCTGTGCCGGCGTGGGCATAAATACCATTTGTCACTGTGATGCCCAGCCCCCACAAAGTTTCGTTTAAGATTACAGGGATTGCGACCCTTACGAATTTTCCCATAAACGACCAGTCAAAATCTAAAAGTTCTTTAAGCTTTCCGCAGGATTCATATTTATGTCCATAAGACCAGGAAAGAATAACCACAACTTCCACAAGGCGTGAGAACACAGTTGCAAGTGCAGCTCCTTTTACTCCCCAGCCTGCAATAAATATAAGAAGATAGTTTGCGACAGCATTAATCACCATGGAAAGGATTGTACATACAAGAGGAAGCTTCACTTTTTCAGTACATCTGAAAGCCTGTGTGTATGCAAAGGTTATGGCAGTAATGATGTAACTTAAACTTACAAGACGGAGATAATCGCCGCCAGCCTTTATTACTTCCGCATCAGGAGAATACAATCTGATAATTGAATAGGGAATTGTAAGGCACAAAAGTGTAAAAACTGCCGAAACAATTACAGAAAGAGAGAGAATAATACCAAGTGATTTTTTAATTCCGGAGATGTCTTTCTTACCCCAGAATTGTGCAATAAAAACCCCACCACCTGAAGTAATCCCAAATAAAATCATATTCAGAACAAAAAACACCTGATTACCAAGTCCTACAGCCGCAATCTCGACACTGCCAAGACGACCGATCATAATGGTATCCAGCATGTTTACAAAATTCTGAAGCAGGTTCTGAAGCATTATAGGAACAGCAATAGCAATAAGTGAAGAATAAAATCCTTTGAGTTTCATGACACCAATATTACCCTATTTCCGCATTTGTTTGAATAAAGGCCTGGTTTAAATAAAAGGCAGGATTAAATTAAATGGTCTCAGCTCCGCCGCGGAGGCTAGGTTGTCACACTGATTGAAATGTAGGGGTAATGGCAGCTAACGCAACGCTCTAACGAGCTGTGGGGACATCTATTTGTATGGGTTAGCGTTTTGTCAAAGTTTTAAGTCTATGTTTCCCTGCGTAATTCATTAAAACAAAAATATTTATTTGATTTAATCCT
>JAHBAD010000043.1 GCA_018385395.1 Treponema sp. | reverse complement strand
ATTCACTTGTAAATTTAAAATAATTGAGGCTGCCCCATACTTTTGGGACAGCCCCTTCGAATCCGTGTGACAAATACTTGTTACATAAAACGAAATTTTTTGTTATATTATACATATGAGTAACAAAAAAATTGAACTTACATCCGACTTTAAAAGATTAAAACTTTTAATATTTATAGAACTCGCAGCAGCGGCAATTTTTACTTTATTAAATCTCAGTTTTCATGCAGACATTTCTCTTCTTGCATTTCCACTTTCAATGATTTACCTTGCTGTTACCTGCTGGTTTTTATTAAAGAAACTGGTGTTTGATACAGACGGAACATATCTTTATGCAGCTATTAAATTAAATGAATATCTCCCATATTTTTTATTTATAACATTTATAATCCGCAGGGCAGGAAAAACTGGAACTCCTTTTATAGTTGATGTTTTGGCAGTTATATCCTGGTTTGTTATTTTTGTTCTTGCTTTTTTTAATTCTCGAGTTCTTTATCCAGAGAAAAATATAAAAATTGTTCAAGGCTGGAAAATAATTCCTGTAGAACGTAAGTTTAAGGGATTTGCTAAAGTTGTTTATGAATTTGTAGACTGGATAGATGCCTTTTTCTGGTCAATTTTTACAGTTCTGATTTTTCAGATTTTCCTTATGCAGCTGTATGAAATCCCTTCAGAATCAATGGTTCCAACTTTTCTTATAAAAGATCGTGTTTTTGTTTCAAAAATAGATTGTGGTCCAAAATTTCCTCTTACAGAAGTAGGTTTACCAGATTTCCGTAAATACAAAAGAGGAGATACCATTGTTTTACGTAACCCTCATTACAGTATGGATAGAAAGTCAGAAGTCAAAACGGTTACATCTCAGCTTATTTATATGTTCAGTCTTATGACAATCAATCTTAATAAAGATACAGATGGAGAATTAAAGGCAGATCCTCTGGTAAAACGAATTACCGGCCTTCCTGGTGAACAGCTTGTAATGCAGGATGGAACACTTTACCGCCGAACTGCTTCAAGTGATGTTTTTGAACCTGTGCAGTTAGATTCAAAATATGCAGTCTGGAATCTTAATTCAGTTAATCCAAAATTAAAATCAAATATACAGCATTTTCCGTTCAATACAGAAAAATACCAGCAGATGCTTGATTACGAAGAAGCTCGCCGTAATTATGATTTGACTTCGGCAGAATTTCAGGCAAAAGAACTTGCAAGACAGTTTTATAATCTGCGTGTTGTAAATAAAGATGCAGGAAAGTTTACTGCACCAGAGCTTTATGAAGGAATTCTTTTTAGAAACCGAATGGAAATATTTAAGAATATGTTCCTTCAGGAAGGTGGAGCAGAGTGGTTTGAAAAGTTTATGACTTCATGGATTCCTTCAAAAAATGATCTTCGTGATTATTATTCAGAATCAAATTATCGTCTGAATGTTATGGCAAAAATAATTTTCGGTAAGATGATGGTAGAATATGCCAAATATTATTCTGATGGATTTAATCAGAGTCAGTGGGATTCGCAAAAGGTAATAAAAGGTTTAATGGATGAAATCGAACTTCATTACTGGTATGTGCAGAATCTTCTTGATTCAAGAAATATGCCGGTATTCCCTGCAAATGATGCGGCTGGAAATCCTCAGTATATTCCCGAAAACTGTTATTTTATGATGGGAGATAACCGCTTTAACTCTCTCGATTTACGTCATTCTTATGATTACAAAGAAACTGCTCTGGCAAAAACAGATCCTCTTTCTATATCATATTATTCTATAATGTCGCCTCAGTATATAAATAAAAAATATATTATAGGAAAACCTGTGTTCAGATTCTGGCCACTTGGCAGACTTGGAAAGGTATAAAATATCAGAGTCCTAAATAAAAAAAATCCGGTGACATTTTATTTTAAGTCACCGGATTTTTTTATGGTTTCGAGAGCCTCAACCACTGTTTTGTTCTAGCGGCCACAACAGTTCTTATATTTCTTTCCGCTTCCACATGGACAAGGATCATTACGTCCAACCTTAGGCGTTGTTCTGCGAACTGTTACGTTGTCTCCCTGTGAGCGCTGATTCATTGCGCTTCCGGCTGCCTGACGTCTTGCCTGGTCTCCGTTGAAAGAAGAATGGGCACTGCGCTCTGCAGTATTCTGAGCCATCTGAGCGGCCGTATTGCCTGCTTCGTTATGCTGTGCATTCATTCCCTGTTGCTGAGCTTCCAGCATGCGGCGGCGGGCTTCAGCGGCTTCTGGTGAAAGCTGTACACGTACACGGAATACACGAGACATAACCGAATTACGGATAGTTTCCAGCATCTGATCAAAAATATTAAAGCCGTCAATCTTGTATTCTGTAAGAGGGTTCTTAGAGCCGTAAGAACGAAGGGCAACAGCTTCGCGAAGACCTTCCAGAGCTTCAAGCTGATCCAGCCATTTTTTATCAATCATCTGGATGTACTGGTAGCGGATAAACATATTGAAGTTTTCTTTACCAGCAAGAGTTTCTTTTTCAGTAATATCATTCTGAAGGGCTGCAAGAACTGCTTCTCTTGTGTATCCGTCTGAAGGTAGCTGAATTGCAAAAGTATTGCGGATTTTTTCTTGAAGCTCAGAAAGAGGGCCTGTGCTGTTGCGATTATGCTTTGCTTCATATTCATAATTATCAAATAAAGCTTCAACTTCATCGCGGGCATTGTTCATTACGCGCTCAGAAAGATTGTTATCTGCAAGAATTGTGTCGCGCTGTTCGTAAATTACAGTTCTCTGCTCATTCAAAACATCATCATAATCAAGCAAATGCTTACGGATTTCAAAGTTGCGGTCTTCTACCTTCTGCTGAGCCTTTTCGATTCCCTTGTTGAGCCAAGGGTGATCAATTGGTTCTCCCGGCTGCATACCGATTCGGCTCATCATAGCCTTCATACGTTCGCCGCCAAAGAGACGCATCAAATCATCATCCATAGAAATGTAGAATTTAGAGCGTCCTGGGTCTCCCTGACGTCCAGAACGTCCGCGCAGCTGGTTATCGATACGGCGGGATTCATGACGTTCTGTACCAATTACATAAAGACCACCCAGAGCTTTTACTTCTTCGTAATCTTTTTTCCAGTTTTCCTTTTCGATTGCAAGAGCTGCCTTGTACTGTTCTTCTGTGGCATTTGTTCCGGCACGTTTTCGGGCGCGGAATTCCGGGTTACCGCCAAGTTTAATATCAGTACCACGGCCAGCCATGTTAGTTGCGATTGTTACAGCGCCTTTGGCACCGGCTTCTGCAATAATCATAGCTTCGCGGGCATGGTTTTTGGCATTCAAAACCTCATGGCGGATACCTTTACGGGTAAGTAGGGAAGAAAGTAATTCAGATTTTTCAACTGATACAGTACCAACAAGTACCGGCTGTCCCTTATCGTGTGCAGCTTTAATTTCATTTGCAATTGCTTCCCATTTATCTGATTCGTTGAGGTAAACTTCATCATTTTCGTCCTTGCGGGCAACAGGAAGGTTTGTTGGAATTGCTACTACGTCGAGGTTGTAAATCTTGTTGAATTCAACTGCTTCAGTTGCGGCTGTACCAGTCATTCCGGAAAGCTTGTCGTACATACGGAAGAAGTTCTGGAAGGTAACGGTTGCCATTGTGCGGTTTCGCTGAGCAATACGGATGTGTTCCTTTGCTTCAATAGCCTGATGAAGACCATCAGAATAGCGGCGGCCTTCAAGAACACGGCCTGTAAACTCGTCGATAATCTCAACTTTTCCGTCGCGAACAAGGTAATCAACATCATTATGGAAAAGAAGGTGAGCACGAAGAGCCTGTGTAAAGTAGTGGGTGTATTCAAAGTTCTCTTCGTCTTCGAGAGAACCAGTAATCAGATTGTGCTTGTGAAGAATGTCGTTGATGTGGAGCATACCCTTGTCTGTAAAGGAAATGCGCTTAGATTTTTCATCAACAGTATAGTCACCAGGTATTGCGGCACGCTCTTCCGGTGTCATAAAGGTTTCATCCGGATAGGTGTCTGTTTTAGAATCTTTTGGAACTTCAGTAAGTTCTCCAACGTATTTATCTACTTCATGATATTTGTAGGTATCATCTTCACCGGCGCCTGAAATAATAAGAGGAGTACGGGCTTCATCAATCAAAATAGAGTCAATTTCGTCGACAATACAGTAATTAAAGCCGCGCTGAACCTTATCTTTAAGGTCTATCTTCATATTATCGCGGAGGTAGTCGAAACCAAATTCGTTGTTAGTTCCGTAAGTTACATCACAGGCATATGCAGCTTTACGTGCTTCATTATCCATTGAAGAAAGAATTGCACCTACAGTAAGTCCAAGATAAGTGAAAATAGGGCGGCGGGAATCTGCATCGCGTTCTGCAAGGTAATCGTTTACAGTTACTACGTGTACACCTTTTCCTGTAAGGGCATTGAGGTAGGCTGGAGCAACGGCAACAAGGGTTTTACCTTCACCAGTCTTCATTTCGGTGATTTTTCCCTGATGGAGGTTGATGGAACCCATAATCTGAACATCAAAAGGACGTTCTCCAATTACACGCCAGGAAGCTTCGCGGCAGAGAGCAAAGGCTTCCGGAAGAATATCGTCGAGAGTCTCGCCGGCTGCAAGGCGCTCCTTAAATTTTTTTGTCTGTTCTGGGAATTCTTCTGGTTTAAGTGATTTTGCCCATTCTTCTTTTGCATTTACTGCTGCAAGGATTGGGCGCAGGGCTTTTACATCGCGGTCATTTTGAGTACCAAAAATCGCGGTAAGAACTTTATCAATAAACATAATACATTTTCCTTAGTTCAAATTTTAGATATTTTATTATACCTTATATTATATAAATTTACTATATTATAACACACGTCGGCAACAAAAAAAGTGTCACACTGATTGCGGCTTGAAAATGAAATATCAAGCCGCAAAACGAGTGAGTCAAGGCTTTAATCGTAGCGTGCCTTGACTCACTCGTATTCGGAATTACTACGTAATTCCATTTTTTTTCAGTTTTAAATTTAAATACCCCAAAAACAGAAACAGTGTTAGTGCCAGTAGAAAATCGCCACTCCGTGACAGGCTGAAATGACCAAAAACTGACAAACAAAAAAAGCCATTATCAAATTCGTTCAGAAATCCTAAAATGACATTTGACCAAAAATCT
>JAHBAD010000029.1 GCA_018385395.1 Treponema sp. | reverse complement strand
CATTCTGGAAAATTATTGAAAACGTGTAAAATACAGGATTTTGTGATAGAATAAAAGAATGAGCAACCTAGTCTTTATGTATTCTGTAACACAAAAGAAAGAACGCTATATAAGAGCAATTACAATTATTTCTTATATAGTGTTTATTGTTTTATTTTTGAACATCATTGTTGACTTTTTTCTTTTTCCGGTAAAACAGAATTCTATTTCCATGACACCTGATATGGATGAAGGATCTATGGTTCTTGTTACCCCTATTACAAGTTCTGTAAAACGTGGAGATATAGTTCTTCTTGAGCCTCAGCTAAAGGAAGAGCATTCAGGTTTTATTAGTTTCATAGATAAATGTGTTCGATTTTTTACTGCTCAGCAGGTTTCAATTTTTAAAAAATCTTATTATCCTGGAACACATGAAAAATTTCGTCGAATTGTAGGAATTCCTGGTGACACAATTTATATGCGCGATTATGTTATGTATATAAAACCTGCAGGGGAGAAACACTTTCTTACAGAATTTGAATTTGCTCAAACTGCAAAAAAATATCGTCCTTATAATGTTACTTTTCTTTCGGCACCTGCTACTTGGGATAATGAAATTGGTGTAAAAGGAAATTTTGATGAAATGATACTTGGTCCTGAAGAATATTTCGTTCTGGGAGATAATCGTAAAGCTTGTGATGATTCCCGTCTGTGGGGTGCAATTACAAAAAAAGAAATGAAAGGAAAAGCGTTGATTTGCTATTTCCCATTTTCTAAAGCTCATATTTACGCTCAGTAATGTCTTTATACATTCATATTCCATTCTGTATTTCCAAATGTGCTTACTGTGATTTTTTCAGTAGGGCTTTTACGTCTGTTTCTGATGATTATGTGCAGGCTTTATGTAATGAAATAGATTACAGGTTGAGAAATGGAAAGTCTCCCGAAACAATATATATTGGTGGAGGAACACCAAGTTTACTTTCAAAAAAGCAATTGAAAAAAATTGTAAATCATATTCCTTTTGATTCAGTCAAAGAATTTACTGTTGAAGTTAATCCTGATGATGTTACACTGGATTTATTGCAAAATTTTGAGAATTGCGGTGTAACAAGAATTTCCTGTGGTATTCAGTCATTAAATGATAATGCTTTGAAATTTTGTAGCCGTCGTGCAAACCGAGCACAGGTTTTTAATGCTTTGAATCTTCTATCAAAGAACTGGAAAGGAAGACTTTCTTTAGATTTAATTTCCGGGTTGCCAATGGAAACAGAAGAAAGTTTTTTTGAAGGTCTTGGTATTGTATGCAATAGTGGAGCTGAACATATTTCTCTTTATGCGCTTACTGTAGAAGAAGAAACTCCATTGGGAAAGAAAATTTATTCCGATGAGATTGAATATGATTATGATGCAGCCGACCGTCTTTGGCTTTTGGGACGGGATTTTCTTGAGGCTCACGGTTACAACCAATATGAAGTTTCAAATTTCTGTAAAGATGAAAAAATCAGTCTTCACAATATGAATTACTGGAATCATAAATCATATTTAGGTTGTGGCAGCGGAGGAACCGGCACTTTGTATCGTGATGATGGAACTGCATTTCGCTGGACAAATACATCGAACCTTAAGGAATATGTTAATTTCTGGATTAATTCCGAATCTTATGACCCGGAAAGTATTCCTCAGGAAGTTGAAAATCTTGATGCTGAAACAGAAAAGTTTGAGTTTTTTATGATGGGACTCAGGACTTTGAAAGGAATAAGTAAAAATCAGTTTGAAAAAACTTTTAATTGTTCTTTCCCGGAAAACATAAAAATGCAGTTTGAAAAATGGAATAGGGAAGAACTTTCTGAAATACACACCGAAGGTGATGATGTTTTTTACACCCTCGGTAAGAAAGGAATTTTATTCTTGAATAGATTTCTTTCAGAACTGGAAATTTGAATTAAGCTTTTTTCGGAATAGTAATGGTAAATGTACTGCCTTTTCCAAGTTCACTTTCTACATCAATTTTCCAATTGAAGATAGTAATGATACTTTTTACAACTGAAAGTCCAATACCCATGCCTTCTTCGCGACGTGAGGCTGTTCCCCGGTAGAACAGGTCAAAAATATGATCCATGTCTTCTTTGCTCATACCTTCGCCTGAGTCGATAATTTTTAAAACAAGTTCATTTTCGTATTCACGGGCCCAGATAAGAATATCTCCATGGTCTTTTGTATAACGTATTGCGTTACTGAAAAGATTTTCAAAACAACGATTTACAAGCTGTGTGTCCAGAGGAACTTGAATATCATTTTTTATTATTACATCTTGTGTTACATTCTTTTTGAAAACAGTTCCGGTTATACAGCAGTCTCTTGCGAAATCTTCTATAAGTTTTGTGATAGAACCTGGCTTTAAGTTGTCTCGCCAGTCACTGGTGTCCAGTTTCATGAAGTTGATTAAAGTATCAATCATGTTTTCAAGCTGGGATGTTTTGCAGCTGATAAGGTTTAATGTGTTTTCCATTTCTTCAGGCTTTACCATTCCATCCGCAATAGCTTCTGTATAACCTTTTATGATTGCAACCGGGGTACGAAGATCGTGACTGATTCCCATAATGAATTTGTTACGACGTGTTTGGGCGTCTTCAAGAGAAAGACGCATTTTTTCAAGAGAATCAGCAATAGATGTAATTTCGTTTTTATTTTTTGTTAATGTTGTAATCTGGGTGTTTAAATTTCCAGAAGCAATTTCCTGAGTCTGTTTTTCAATCAGTTCAATTGATTTAAAAATTGTCCGTGAAAGGAAAATTACAGTCAGAACACAAATAAAAACAAGACCAAAAAGGAGAAAAATCAAAATAGATGAAGCATCGAGTGATTTTTTTGGTTTTCGGCGTGGCATTCTGGAAACAATTACAAGACTTGATTTTTCAGTTTTCATTGTTCTGAATTGATAAATAAATCTATCATCTTCGACAAAGTTCCAGAATGAGTTATATCCTAAAGTTTCTACGTTTTCGAGTTCCGGAATATTTGTAGCAATTATATTGAATGTGGAAGAAAAAATTGCGGTCTGCACATCAGCCGGCATGTTATGAAGCAGTTTTCCAAGGCGTTTTATATCTGTTTGTGAAAGCCCACTCTGTTCAATTTCTGGAATCAGATTCGTTTCTTCAAGGAGCAGGCGTTCTGACGAAGTAAAATAATGGTAAACTGGAAAATAAATAACGCAGCTCAATGGAATTGCCACAATGAGGACAATAAGAGCTACGAACTGACTGCGGATTTTCATATTTATACTTTAAGCAAATAACCCTTTCTGTAAATAGTCTGAAGGAATTCAGGATTCATAGGGTCTTTTTCAATCTTTTTTCTGAGTCTCTGAATATAAACAGCTACTGCAGTCAAGTCTCCGAAAGAGACTTTCCAGACATTATTATAAATCTGTTCAGGAGAAAGGGTTTCATTTGCATGTTTGAGCATGAATTCAAGAACTTCATATTCTTTTGTTGAAAGAGGGATTTTTACAGTTCCTTTCTTAAGAACACAAGAATTTAAAAGGAGAGTGTATTCTCCGAAAGAAAGTGTTTCTTCAGCTTTTGCTGTTGTAAGTGCCTGACGGCGCAGGTTTGCTTCAACACGAGCAACCAGAACGCGAGGACTGAAAGGTTTTGTTACGAATTCATCGGCACCGAAGTTCAGTCCTTTGATAATATCTTCATCTGCATCACGTGCAGAAACAATAACCACCGGAAGAGCTTTGTCATAAGTTTCGCGGAAAGTCTTAAGAAATTCAAAACCGCACATGCCGGGAAGATTCAGGTCCAGGATAATAAGATCTGGTAGTTTTTCTGTTTTAAGGGCTTCAAGGGCGTCTTCCGCGTTGGAAAAGACAACACTGTTGATGTCTGACTTTGTGAGATACATTGACATAAGAGAAGACATTTCTTCTACATCTTCGATTACGTATACTGTTGGGTTATTATTTTCCATATATATAATGATATTTTGCAGACGGTATTTGCGCAAGACCTGAGATTTTTTATAACGCAATTTTATGTTATGTAAAAAATCTCTAGAATTTGCAAAAAAAAGACCCGGGAAGGAGGTTTTCCCGGGCAAAAAAATATAATGATTTATAACATCAAAGTAAAACTGTTATTTATTGTTTTGTTCTAAAAAAGTGTGGTTATTTGATGAAAGAAACTGATTTGATGTGGAGTTTTCCAGAAGTCATATTTGTATTGTAAAGTTTAACACCTTTTACTTTTGAGAAATCTTCTACGAGAGGAGCTTCTTTCTCAGTTGCATTCTTGTATTTTTCTTCCCAATTAATATTTTTTGTTACTGTTGTATATTCTGTTGGGGCAGCACCATCTTCAGAAGCATCATAGTAAGCTGTCCAGCTCAAATTTGTTGTTGCCCAGTTTACATCTTCACCACCCTGACAGATAACACCTACCATGAATCTATCATTATCTGTGTCACCAAAAGTAACTGTTTCTGAAGTTTTGAATGTTACCTTAATTTTTGTTGCTTCACCAATATTTGGCATATTTTTTGGGGAGATCGAAAATTCTTTCCATGCACCAGCATTGAATGTAAGACAATCATTTGCAGTGAATACAAATTTACCATCATTATTGCTTTCAACTTGATTATAATCATTTTCTGGGAGTTCAGCACCTGAGAAATCCAATGTGAAAAGAACTGTTTCTGTTGGAGCAGGAGCAGATTCATCACCTTCATTATCAGCACCAGTATTGTCTTTGTTTTCATCATCTGCTGGTGTTGTTACAGGTGTATCACTGCCACCGTTGTTTGTATCAGGATTAGTTGGTGTTTCTGTTGGTGTTTCTGTTGGTTTACATCCTACGAAGAGAGCTGCTGCCAGAACTGACAGAGTTAAGATTTTTACGATTTTTTTCATGTTTTTTCCTCACTAAAATATTGTTTGGTTTTTTGTTGGTCGTTGTAATTTTAGTCTAGGGGCTTTTCCTTATATGAGATATTAAAAATTTAGTTTTTATATCATTTTTTTTGGTCTTTCTTACAAAATAGAAACTTTATTTAAATTTTTTTTTACTAAACTCCTTTTGTAATCGGCCGAAAAATAAAGTATGAACACATTTACACGATCAATCGATTTGTTACAAAGAGAGATGGATGCCACTTCACTGCGTTATCAGGTTACTGCAAACAACCTGGCAAACTCGGAAGTTCCTAATTTCAAGCGCACAACTGTAAATTTTGAAAGCGAGCTCAAACGCGCTTTTGAATCAGAAGAAGCCGCCAAGAACGGATTCCAGCTTACACGCACAGATTCACGACACATTCCTTTAAATGAGCCATACGATTATCGTGACGTTCAGCCACGCCGTGTTTTGGACTACACAACTACAGCCAAAGCAAACGGCAACAACGTGGACGCTGAGGTTGAAGCAAACAACATCCTGCAGATTCAGATGCAGTACCGCTTGCTTACTCAGCTTACCAACTTTGAATTCAGCCAGCTGAATATCGCTATGAAGAAATAGCCGCAAAAATGACTTCCTGTCATTTTTGTTCTGCAAGTTTTCAGTAGAAAACTTGCTTTAGTCTTGCCGAACGTCCTGTTCGGCGTTGACCGAAGGTCATCCAATTTTGCAGATTGAGGAAATAAACTATGGGACTTTTTACCAGTATCAATATTGCCGCTACCGGCATGAGCGCAGAACGCCTTCGCACCGATGTTATTTCTGATAATATTGCCAACGCTTCTACAACCCGTACTCAGGAAGGCGGCGCATTTAAAAAATCAACAGTAGTTCTTGCACCTGTTGCAGATTCTAATCCTCAGTGGAGAAACCCTTATCTTCCTGGAGCTCTTGATAACGGAGCAGGAAAAGGTGTCAAGGTTCTTGAAATCAAAAAAGACACAGAAATGGGAAGACTTGTTTATGACCCAAGTCACCCGCATGCCATAAAGTCAGGTCCTAATCAGGGTTATGTTGAATATCCGAACGTTAATATCGTTGAAGAAATGGTAAACCTTATTTCGGCAAGCCGTGCCTATGAAGCAAATGCTACAGTAATTAACGGGGCAAAGGACATGTTTAGCGCTGCGCTTCAAATAGGGCAATAAGGAAAACTTGAATATTGCTGGCCTCGTTTGCTTAGAGGAAATTTTTTAAATCGCCGCTAATCGCGGCTTGAGCATAAGAGGCCAATGCTACAGTAATTAACGGGGCAAAGGATATGTTTAGTGCTGCATTGCAGATTGGGCAGTAGTATGTCGCAAAACTGACATCCATGTCAGTTTTGCTTGGCGAGTTTTCTAGCGAAAACATCGCAAGTTAGACTTGTCGAAGGTCCTGTTCGATATTAAACTATAAAGCGGGTAGGAGAATAAACTTTCATGAAATTTGCAGAATTCGGTCAATTACAGATGACCCGCACAAACGCCGCTCACACTGGAGTTTCAAAACTTTCTGATATTGCAGGCGCACCACTTAATAATATCCCTTCTGCTGCAGAAAACGGCATTGGGAAGACAAGCAAATCATTTCAGTCATATCTTCTTGAAGCTATGGATTCCATGAATCAGGAACAGGTTAATGTTTCAAAGCTTTCAGAACAGATGATTACAGATCCTGATTCAGTTGATATCCATGATGTTACAATTGCCATGAGTAAAGCCCGTATGTCCCTGAACCTGGCACAGTCAGTTATAGATAGGCTTGTAACAGGCTGGAACGAAATCAGTACAACTCGCTAATCAACTAAAAGCTGATTATAAAATCCAAAGACAAAGCAGGCGCACCAGCAGGGCAAAAATCCATGCGATGGTGCACTGTCCAATCACAATATAAAGGGCCCATCTGCGGCCCAATTCTTTTTTAACCGCGCTAATGGCAGCTACGCACTGAGTATAAAGCAGGATAAAAGTGAGAAGCGGAATAGCGGCATTCATCGGGAGGATTTCTGAAAGAAGGGCTCCTTCTGGGAATAAAACTATTAAGGTTGAGACTACACTTTCTTTTGCCACAATTCCTGTAATAAGCGATGTAGAAATGCGCCAGTCGCCAAATCCCAGAGGTTTGAACATGGGGGCTATGATGCCTGCCAGTGCTGCAAGGATACTGTCCTTGGAATCTTTTACTACAGTAAAGTGAATGTTGAATGTCTGCAGGAACCAGACAACTACAGAGGCAAGGAAAATAATTGTGAATGCTTTTGTAAGAAAGTCCCGTGCTTTTTCCCATAAAAGATGAACAGTAGTTTTTAGTCCAGGAAGCCGATAGTTTGGTAATTCCATAACGAAAGGCACTGCATCTCCGCGGAACATTGTTTTTCTATATATAAGGGCTGTAAGAATGCCTGTAAAAATTCCGCCAAAGTAAAGACAGCACATTACAATTCCTGCATGATGGGGGAAGAAGGATGCACAGAAAAAGGCATAAACCGGAAGTTTTGCAGAACAGCTCATAAACGGTGTAAGAAGGATTGTCATTTTGCGGTCACGTTCGGAAGGCAGGGTACGGCTTGCCATAATGCCAGGTACTGAGCATCCAAAACCGATAAGAAGCGGAACAATACTGCGTCCTGATAGTCCAAGCTTTCGGAGCAGTTTGTCCATAATAAACGCGATACGAGCCATGTAGCCCGTGTCTTCAAGGAGCGACAGGAAAAAGAACAAAGTGATGATTACAGGAAGGAAGCTTAAAACTGCTCCGATTCCGCTGAAGATGCCGTCTATGACAAGGGAATGGACTACCGGATTTATGTGCCATGAAGAAAGGGCATTGTCTGTAAGCTCTGTCAGTTTTTTAATTCCAAGTTCCATAAGATTCTGACCTGCAAGTCCAATCACATTAAAAGTAAGGAAGAAGATTGCTGCCATAATCAGAATGAAAACGGGAAGGGCTGTGAAGCGTCCTGTAAGGATTCTGTCAATTCTCTGAGATCTTTTGTGTTCTTTGCTTTCTCTTGGTTTTACGACAGTGCGGCCTACAACTTTCTTTATGAATTTGTAACGCATATCGGCAATGGCAGCAGCACGGTCAAGGCCGCGTTCCTGTTCCATCTGGATGATGATATGTTCGATCATTTCCTTTTCATTCTGGTCCAGGTTCAGTGATTCAATAAGTTCACCGTCACCTTCGATTATTTTTGTTGCGGCGAAGCGTACCGGAATGCCACGCTTTTCTGCATGGTCATGAATCAGGTGAATGATTCCGTGAAGGGCGCGGTGTACGGCGCCTCCGTCATCGTTCGGGTCACAGTAGTCAGTTCTGCCAGGGCGCTCCTGATACTTTGCAACATGGAGAGCGTGAGCCAGAAGTTCATCAACCCCTTCGTTTTTACTGGCGGTAATAGGAACAACTGGAATACCCAGTTCGCTTTCAAGCTCGTTGATTCTGATTGTGCCTCCGTTGTTGTGAACTTCGTCCATCATGTTCAGTGCAAGAACCATTGGTACTTCCAGCGTCATAAGCTGCATGGTCAGATAAAGGTTTCTTTCTATATTAGTGGCATCTATGATGTTGATAATTCCAAGGGGCTTCTCATCAAGAATGAATTTACGTGTAACGATTTCTTCGCTTGTGTAGGGGGACAGAGAATAAATACCCGGCAGGTCTGTAATTTCTGTCAGCGGATTATTTTTGATCTGTCCTGATTTTTTATCGACTGTAACGCCAGGAAAGTTTCCTACATGCTGACGGCTTCCTGTAAGCTGATTAAACAGTGTCGTTTTTCCACAGTTCTGGTTTCCGACAAGTGCAAAGGTAAGGATTGTATTATCAGGAACCGGGTTTTCATCGGCTTTTACGTGGAACTTACCGCCTTCTCCAAGACCAGGGTGTTCATGTCTTACGGAAGAGTTATGTGTCTTTCCACAAATGCCGCAGGCATCTTCATTTTGATTTTTATATGTTTGAGTGACGTGAATCTGAGTTGCATCGGCAAGGCGAAGAGTCAGTTCGTAATCGTGGATTTTTACTTCTACAGGGTCTCCCATAGGAGCGTGTTTTGTCATTGTAACTTTTTCATGAGGAATAAGCCCCATATCCAGAAAGTGCTGACGGAGTTCACCGCTTCCCCCGATTGAATCAATAATCGCAGTTTTCCCGATTGGTAGATCTTTAAGTGTCATGGATGCCTCTGAAAAAGTTTGTTAGTTATGACTAATATTTTTAGAGTTTTACAGAATTTGTCAATATATGGGAAATATCAGGATTTATAAAAGAGGGGACTAGACATATTTTCTGATTTATTATATTATAGTGATACTTTCGGAGTGGTACCCAAGCGGTAAGGGATCGGTCTGCAAAACCGTCATTGGTTGGTTCAACTCCAATCCACTCCTTAAAAAGACTTCGGATTTCCGAAGTCTTTTTTCTTTCCAGGGTGTCGTAGCAAAGCTCCATCCTGATTAAAATATATTGGCGGCAGTTTCTCCGGAGACTGCCGTTTTTTTTTACTTCTTATAAGCTGTAAACCATCTACTGATGACACAACAAATCCAGATGAAGGAAAACCTGATTCAGGTACAAATTCTGAAGCTCCAGCAACTCCTGAATACCCAGGAAATGATCCTGCTGGAGGAAATGGTGGAGAAGGTGGAGAAACAGTAAAAAAGTATGAATATACTACAACTGGAGGTTTCAAAGGATGGTATGATCAGATTGGAGAAGGTTGGGAAAAACTGGTTGTGGAATTTGATGGTGATGTACCTTCTTGTGTTCAGCTTTGTGTTACATGTGATAAAGTAAAATCACAGGAATCTTGGGGAGATGCATATTACGAAATTTACAGTAGCAATGAAATTCTTAATATTTCTGGTAATAAGGCTACTTTTGATTTTGTAAAAGCATTGGCAAAACTTAAGGAACTTTCTAGTGATGATACAGCTAAATTAAACCAGTTCTCTGTTCGTACTCCAGAAGCTGGAACATTTACAATGGTGAAAGCTACTCTTACAAAAAATGATACAGAAGAAGATTTTCCTATCCCAACTGAAAATTCAGATGCTGCTGTAACAATTGTTGTAAAATAAGAATTGTTTACTGAATAATTTTCATCTGAATATTATATTAGACCGCTCTACCCGAGCGGTCTTTTTGTTTATAAAAAAACGCGGGTGGTAAAGTATCCACGTATTGGCAATAAAGATTTCAAAAAAATCTATAAATGAACTATTTCTCTGCCAGTAAACCTTTTAATCTTGCGATTTCAGCATCCTTCTGTTGTGTTATTTCCTTAATAATCTTTTCATCTTCAGCTTTCTGGGCGGCCATGCCTTGTGCCATACCTTCGGCTCGGCCTTCGTTGTAGCCGTCATCGTGGAAAACTTTTTTCGCTTCTTCTTCATCGTATTCTGTTAAACTCATAGCTTTTATCCTTGCCCGATGGCG
>JAHBAD010000013.1 GCA_018385395.1 Treponema sp. | reverse complement strand
AGGTAATATTATGGCTTTTGATATTTCTAAAATGAGAAATATCGGTATCAGTGCCCACATTGACTCTGGTAAAACAACAACAACAGAACGTATTCTGTTCTACTGTAACAAGATCCACCAGATTCATGAAGTTCGCGGTAAGGACGGTGTTGGTGCTGTTATGGACTCAATGGAACTGGAACGTGAACGTGGTATCACAATTCAGTCAGCAGCAACACAGGTTAACTGGAAAGATTACACAATCAACGTTATCGACACTCCGGGCCACGTTGACTTCACTGTTGAAGTTGAACGCTCACTTCGCGTTCTTGACGGCGCTATCATGATTCTTTGTGCCGTAGCAGGTGTTCAGTCACAGTCTATCACTGTTGACCGCCAGCTGAAACGTTATCATGTACCTCGCGTTGCATTCGTAAACAAATGTGACCGTCAGGGTGCTAACCCAATCCGCGTTTGTGGACAGATTCGTGAAAAACTCGGTCTTAACGCTCACATGATGGAACTTCCAATCGGTCTGGAAGACAAACTTCAGGGTGTTGTTGACCTGGTTGGAATGAAAGCACTGTACTTCGAAGGAAACAGTGGTGAAAATGTAATTGAAAAAGAAATTCCTGCAGACATGATTGATCAGGCAAACCAGTACCGTGAAGAACTTATGGATGCTGTTTCTATGTTTGATGATTCACTCATGGAAGATATCATGGAAAAAGGATACAACGACCTGGACGAAGCAAAAGTTATTGCAGCTATCCGTAAAGGAACACTGGCAGAACAGTTTGTTGGTGTATTCTGTGGTTCAGCACATGCTAACAAAGGTATTCAGCCACTTCTCGACGGTGTTATCCGTTACCTTCCAGCTCCAGATGAAGTTGAAAACGTTGCTCTCGACCTGGACAACAATGAAGCAGAAGTTAAACTGGAATGTCGTGAAGGACTTCCTTGTGTTGCTCTCGGATTCAAACTTGATGACGGACAGTACGGTCAGCTTACATACACACGTATCTATCAGGGAAAAATCAAGAAGGGGGAAGAACTCTACAATACACGTACAAAGAAAAAGTTCAAGGTTGGACGCCTTGTACGTATGAATGCTGCAGCAATGGAAGATATTAACGAAGGTGTTCCAGGAGATATCGTTGCTCTGTTCGGTGTTGACTGTGCATCTGGTGATACATTCGTTGACGGCGACATCAACTACTCAATGGCATCTATGTACGTTCCAGAACCTGTTATTTCTTACTCTATTACTCCAAAAGACAAACAGGATGCTATGCAGATGTCTAAAGCTCTTAACCGCTTTACAAAAGAAGACCCAACATTCCGTGTATACACAGACCCTGAATCAAATGAAACAATCATTAAGGGTATGGGTGAACTTCACCTTGACGTTTACGTTGAACGTATGCGCCGTGAATACAAATGTGAAGTTGTAACAGGTGCTCCACAGGTTGCATACCGTGAATCTATTACAGCAAATGCAGATTTCAACTACACACATAAAAAACAGACTGGTGGTTCTGGTCAGTACGGTCGTGTAGCAGGTATCATGGAACCAATCACAGAAAAAGACTACGAATTCGTAGACGCAATTAAGGGTGGTGCAATTCCTAACGAATACATTCCTTCTTGTGACAAAGGTTTCCAGAAAGCAATGAAAGAAGGTTCACTCATTGGTGCTCCAATCGTAGGTGTTAAAATGACAATCAATGATGGTCAGTACCACCCGGTTGACTCTAACGATAACGCATTCCAGATTGCAGCTATTGGTGCTTTCCGTGAAGCTTACGCTAAAGCAAAACCAGTTATTCTTGAACCTGTAATGAAAGTTCAGATTGCAGCTCCAAACGAATTCCAGGGTGCTATTTTCGGTCTTATCAACCAGCGTCGTGGTGTAATCGTTGATTCTGGAGATGAAAACGGAACAACAACTGTAAACTCTGAAGTTCCACTTTCAGAAATGTTCGGATTCTCTACAATCCTGCGTTCTTCTACACAGGGTAAAGGTGAATTCACAATGGAATTCGAAAAATACGGTAAAGTTCCAAACGCAGTAGCAGAAGAACTGACAAAGAAATACCAGGAAGCAAGAAAGGCTGCTCAGAAATAAGAGCATTTTTAGTGCGTCTTAATCGAAAGCCTTCTTACCTGATGGGGGGCTGTCCCAAAAGTAATGAGTGTAGCGCTCATTGAACTCGTCGAAATGACTGCTACACTAAATGTGGTGGTTTCGATAAATTCAACCACCGTAATTCAAACTTATTGGACAGCCCCTAACAAAAGTTTTAGACTTTTTAGACTTTTAATAAAAGTGACCTTATATTATAATTGTAAGGTCACTTTTTTTGTTTTAAATTGACGCACATATTTAAAAATTCTAAGGAGAAAAACATGAAAAAAGAAGACCTTATCAGTTTAAGTCCTATACGCATTTATGATTCAGTTACAAACGGAGGCCTTAAAGAAGGTGAAATGGGGCTTGTAACTGCAAAAAAAGGCCTTGGAAAAACTTCTGTTCTAGTTCAGTTTGGAATTGATTCCCTTCTTAAAGAAAAACATGTTGTTCATATTTCTTTTGATCAGCACTCGTCAAATGTAATTGCCTGGTATGACAGTATTCTTGCAGAACTTGCAAAGAAAAAGCATGTAGAAATCTCAGACCTGACAGAAGATATTGTCCGTGAACGTACTATTGTGAATTTCAATCAGGAAACTTTTAATCTTCCAAAAGTTGTAAAAAACATTCAGGCCCTTAGAGACGGCGGAATAAATGTAAAAACTCTTGTTATTGATGGTCTGGATCTGGAAAAAACAGGAAAAGCCGACCTGGATTGTGTTTTTGCATATGTCAAAGAAGCAGGGCTTACTGCCTGGTTCAGTTATACAAATGAAGCAGAAAATCTTTCAGAACAGCTTTCTTCCGATAAACTTGAATGCTTTGCTCAGGTTTCGCATCTTTTCTCTAACGGAAAAGACCTTTTTATGAAAGTGCTGAAACCTGTTGAAGGACTTCTTTGTCTTGATTCGAAAACCACTTTAATTACGAAATAATTAAAAAATCTCTTTGAGGGAAATATGTTAAAAAAACTAATAAAGCTTTTGAAATTTCTTAATTCGAACTCAAAGGCAAGTCAGATTGCAAATTCTTTTTGCATTGGAATGATTTTGGGACTTCTGCCAAAAAATAATCTGTTGTGGTATGTAGTTCTTGTTTTCTTTATGTTTGTCCGAATTCACAAGGCTTGTTACGGAATTATGATCCTTTTAGGTGCACTTATTGCTCCGAGTCTTGATCCCTTCTTTGATAAAATAGGTTATATGATTCTTACTTATGGGCCTTTGGAAAATACTTTTGCAGATCTCCTGGAAATTCCTTTTGTTGGATTTACAAGATTTAACAATACTATAGTAATGGGGTCTTTAGTTTGCGGACTTCTTGCATACATCCCTGTGTTCTTTCTTGTTGAAGGTTTAATTATGTTATGGCGCCGTTATGTGTCTCCGGTTTTCTTAAAATCAAAAATAATGACAGCTTTTTATAAAGTTCCTCTTGTTCAGAAAATTCAGGAACTGGAAAAATAGGGAGTGAATATGGCAAAGAAAAAGACACCTAAAAAAATAAAAGCCGAAAAACTTCCTAAAATTTTCAGGAAGAATTACAAGGCAAAAAAATTCGAAAGAAAGATTCTCAAAAAAATATATATTGATGCTGATAAAACTCTTGTAAGCGGTCTTTACGAAAAACAGACTGATGAAAAAGGTCGCGATATTTATGTTGTGGATCTTACCAAACCAGTTGAGCAGAATACAGTAAAAAGATTAAAACTTGTTTCGAAACAAATCAAAAAACAGAGAGGGGCTGTAAAACTTCTACCTCTGCTGGTTTCTGTTTCCTTTTTGATTGCTGCAGGGCTTATTATTGCAATGTTCAAAAATGTGATTGTACGAAAGACTGTGGTTTCTTCTATGCAAGGTATTTTTGGTGCCGAAGCAAATGTTAAAAATGTGGATTTGCAGATTTTTGATTCATCTCTTGTACTTTCTGGAATCCAGCAGACTAATAAAAATAAACCTAAATACAATCTTTTTTCTATAGATAAAATCTCACTGGACTTTAATCTTACAGATCTTCTTCGTGGTAAATTTCATGCAGAAAAAATTGGAATTGAAGGAGTTGTTCTTGATTCAAAACGTGAAAAAGAAGGTTTTATAATTGAGAAAATAAAGAAAGATAAAGAAGAAAAAACTGAGAAAAAGAAAATAGAAGAAAAGAAAACGAATTATGCAAAAGGCGCATCTGATAAACTGAAAAATATGTTTGCGTCCTATAATCCTGATATTATGATAAAAGAAATTCAGGATAAGCTTGATTCTCCGGCTTTGGCAAAAGAAATTGAAGGGGAAGTTCAAAATACTGTTTCTAAATGGCAGGCAGTTCCGGCAAAAATGGAACAGGAAATCAGAGATTTTACTGTAAGTGTTCAGAATGTAATTAATGCTGACTGGACTGGCGTTCAGGATTTGACAAGTCTTAAATCAGCTCTTGAAACTGTTAATACTGCAATTACTCAGGGGCAGTCACTAAAAGACAGCTTTGTGGGAACCGGGGAAGATATTAAAAAGGATACTGATAAATATATTCAGATTGCTAAAGACATTCAGACGGCAATTAATTCAGATAAGAAACTGATTGATCAGAAAATTGCTGAAATTGGACACCTCTTTAGTAAAGATGGAATTAATGAAGTTATGAATGATGCCATTAATTCAATGTTTTATGATATTACTGGCGCTTACTATCCATATGCTGTACAGGCTTTGGATTTCGCAAAACAGGCTGCTGCTGGCGCAAAAGCTAAAACAAAGGTTGAAAAGAAGAAATCCGATAAAGATAAAACAAAACGCCAGCGTTTAGATGGAAGAAATATTTACTATAGAAAAGACAGGATTCCAAAAATTCTGGTTGATGAAGTTCTTGCTTCCGGATATGAAAAAGGCACTCAGGAATTGCTTTTTAAAGGAATTATAAAAAATATAACATCAGATCAGAATATAATTGATAAAGATACATCAGTTAAAATAGATTTTAAAATTTTAGGTCGTGAGAATTCTGCAAATGCAATAATCGATAACCGAAAAAATGCAGGTGTTCCTCTTGTTGTTGCAAATTACAATGGAAAAGGTTACCCGATTTATGCAAATGCCGAAGTTTTCAATTTTACTTCTATGTCAAATATTACAGCAATGGTAAATGCTGAAAAGACAGGGGCTTTTGATGTCGGTGGCATCCTTGATATGGATATTTCTGAAATTAAAGGAATGGAGTTTGAACCTGCAATTGTTTCAAGAGTTTATAATAATGCACTTTCAGAAATTAAGACTTTGACTTTTTGTTTTGGAATCGGAATGGATAGTGAAGGTCAGCTCAAGATGGAAATAAAAAATCTTGAAAAACTGACTCATCAGCTGGCTGATCCTGTTGTAAATGCCTTGCAGAAGGAACTTACAGGAATTGTTTCGCAGGCTAAAAAAGATGCAGTTCAATTCCTGACAGAAAAGACCGGAGCTGCTGCAGATGCTATTAAAAAGTTCAATGAAATTGCTGCAAAAATAAAAGAACTGCAGGCAAATATGGATGATATTCGAAATCAGCTTGAAGCAAAGAAAAATGAAATCATAGCAATCCAGACCGCAAAGTTGAAAGATGCGGCTGTTAAGGCGGTAGATGATGCATTGAAAAATGCGGGGGTCGATTTATCAAAGATTCCTGACGCTGAAACAATTTCTGATGCTGTAACCGGAAAAGTAAATGAGGCTGTTACTGAAAAAATAAATGAAACAGTTAATGAAACGTTAAAGAATGCTGGAATTGATCCGGCTAAGGTTCCGGATGCGGAACCTGTTAATGAGGTTTTGAAAAATGCAGGGGTAGATACAACAAAAATACCTGATGGGGAAAAGACAAAAGAAGCATTGAAAGGTGCTTTGAAAAAGTTGAAACGCTAAGGATTTTTTCTTAAGTAGAATTCACTTTTGAATTTCAGTAAAATATTACTAAGTAAATAAGGCGTTTTTACGCTCTAAATATAAGGAGTTACAAAATGATCAAAACAGTAAAAGATGTTGATCTTAAAGGCAAACGCATCATTATGCGTGTTGACTTCAACGTTCCAATGAAGGATGGAGTTGTACAGGATGATACTCGTATCATGGCTGCTCTCCCAACAATTAAATACATCCTGGAACAGAGCCCACGTTCTCTCGTTCTTATGAGCCACCTTGGAGATCCTAAAAAGGACGTAAAAAAAGCTCAGGAAAAAGCAGAAAAAGCTGGAAAAACATGGACAGACGCTGATGCTGAAAAATTCATCAACGGAAAAAACCGCATGGCTCCAGTTGTAAAATACTTTGCAGAAAAACTTGGAAAAGAAGTTACATTCCTTCCAGATGCTCTTGGACAGAAAGCTGCAATCGATGCTCTTCCAGAAGGCGCAGTTGCAATGCTTGAAAACACACGTTTCCACAAAGAAGAAACTTCAAAAGATTCTGGCGAACGCGACGTAATGGCAAAAGAACTTGCTTCATACGGAGACATCTTCGTAAACGATGCTTTCGGTACAGCTCACCGCGATCAGGCTTCTACAGCTTCTATCGCTAAATTCATGGGATGTGAATCAGTTGGTGGATTCCTTATGGAAAAAGAAGTTAAATACATTCAGCCAATGGTAACAAACCCAGAAAAACCAATGACAGCTATCATCGGTGGTGCAAAAGTATCATCAAAAATCGCTGTTCTTGAAAGCCTTATGAAGAACGCTTCAACACTTATCGTTGGTGGTGGTATGGCTTACACATTCCTTAAAGCTCAGGGACACGAAGTAGGAAAATCTCTCGTAGAAGATGACTTCCTCGACACAGCAAAAGACCTTCTGGCAAAAGCTGCAGAAAAGAACGTTAAGATTCTTCTTCCAGTTGACCATGTAGGAGCTAAAGAATTCGCAGACAAAGATCCAGTTGCAGTAGATGCAGTTGATCTTCCTTCTGACCTTATGGGTCTTGATGTTGGTCCAAAAACAGTTGCTCTTTACAAAGATGCAATTCTTGCCTCTAAATCAATCGTATGGAATGGACCTGTTGGAGTATTCGAATTCGAAAACTTCGCAAAAGGTACAGAAGCTGTTGCACGTCTCGTAGCTGAAGCTACAGGTAAAGGTGCTATGACTGTAGTTGGTGGTGGTGACTCTGTTGCTGCTGTTAACAAGTTCAACTTAGCAGACAAAATGAGCCACGTTTCAACAGGTGGTGGTGCTTCCCTCGAATTCCTGGAAGGAAAAACACTCCCAGGTATAGCAATATTAGCAACTAAATAGTTGCTAATATTGCGTGCGAGTTTTGCATCCGCAAAACTCGGTAAGCAACCGCAGGTTGCGACCTATTTTAGCTACAAAATAGCAATTCCGTGTCAGTTTTCTACGAAAACTGAGGAGCAAACGTGGTTTGCGGAGAATAGCTATATTGGCTACAAAGTAGACAATATAGCGTGCGAGTTTTGCGGATGCAAAACTCGGTAAGCAACCGCAGGTTTCGCCCACCTGAAATAAACGTTTAGGCGTTGGACAATGGACAGGTGGGCCGCTACTAAATAAATGTAACAGTTTGCTTTTGCAAAACTAACCAGAGCCCGCTTCTTATGTAGCGGGCTTTTTTTATCAAGAATGTCCATAAAATTTTGAGAATTTTGAATAAACGTATGGAGATATTGGAAATATCGTGCTAAGATATGTTATACATATAACAATTTTTGGGGGTAATATGAGTATTTTTTCTTCACTAAAATTCAAACTCGGAGCATCTGTTTCTGGTATTATCTTCGTTTCTCTGGCATTTATGGCATATTCGCTGAACGATAAAGCAGACAAGTATATCGGAACAGTAGTAAACCTTTATTTTGATGAAATAATGATTGAAGCAGAAAAAGAAATTGCTGCTTTTAATGATAAGGAATTTAATGTTCTTAATCGTATTTCTAAATTTGATTTCATGAATGATCCGGACGTGTCTTTTATTGATAAGTGCCTGAATCTGCGACCTCTTATTAAAGGGGATGATCATTATATGAATATGGCATATTACGATCTTAATGGAGATGCGTATACAGAATTAAACACAGTTATTTCAGGAAAGGGCCGTGAGTTTTATGAGTCGTCTATAAAAGGCGAAAATCATATTATGGAACCTTATTTGAATCCTGTAACAGGAAAATTTACTATTACTTACTCAGTTCCTGTTCGTGCACCTGATGGTAAAATAACTGGAGTTCTTATGTCAGTTGTTGATGGGGAAGCCCTTTGTAAAATCGTAGCAAAATTAAATATCGGAAAATCAAATCATCCGGTAATCATTAATAAAAAAACAACAAAAGTAATTGGTGATGCTACTGCAAAACTGACAAATGACGAAGTTTTATACAAAGATTCTGTTTCAGAAAGTGTTAAGCCGGTAATTGAAAAAGCTTCAAAAGGTGAACATGGTTTTGAAATTGTAACTGATGCTAAAACAAATGAAAAAACAGTATTTGGTTATATGCCAGTTGAGGGAACAGACTGGTCTATTATCTGTCCTGGAGCATATGTTGATTTCTTCGATGAAGTACAAAATATGAAGGTTTCTTCAATTGCAGTTCTTGTTATATGTATGATTTTTGGAGTAGGTTTTATTCTTGTTGTTTTAGTTTTAATGACCAAGAATCTTCATAAAATCGATAAAGCAATAAATGAAATTGCAACAGGAAATGCGGACCTTACAAAACGGTTGAATCTTAAGGTAAAAGATGAAATCGGGTCGGTAGCAATCGGATTCAATACTTTCGTTGCAAAGCTTCAGAGCATAGTGAGAGAGTTAAAATCTTCACAAGGCTCTCTTGCAAAAAGTGGTGACGATCTTACTGCTTCTGCACTGGATACAACAAGTTCTGTTACACAGATTCTCGCAAATATCGATAGTGTTGGTGTTCAGATTTCAAATCAGGCAGCAGGAGTTGAAGAAACCAGTGGCACAATGGTCCAGATCAATTCAAATATTGAGAGCCTTGAAAGAATGATTGAAAATCAGGTGGCTTGTGTGGCTCAGGCAAGTTCAGCAGTAGAAGAAATGATTGGAAATATTGCTTCTGTTGATGCATCTGTAACAAAAATGGCTGAATCTTTTGCAAGTCTTATGAACGATACACAAAATGGTATCGCAAAGCAGGATGATGTAAACCAGAGAATTCAGGAAATTCAGGATCAGTCAAAGACTCTTGAAGAAGCAAACGCTTCAATTGCTGCCATTGCAGAACAGACAAATCTTCTGGCTATGAATGCTGCTATTGAAGCGGCTCACGCCGGTGAAGCGGGTAAAGGATTCTCTGTCGTAGCAGATGAAATCAGAAAGCTTTCTGAAACATCTTCAACACAGTCTAATACAATCGGGCAGCAGCTTACAGTTATTATGGAATCAATTGGAAGTGTTGTAAAAGCTTCTCTTGAATCGCGTGATGCTTTCAGTTCTGTTACAAGCCGTATTTCTGAAACAGATGAACTTGTGCAGCATATTAAGAGTGCAATGTCAGAGCAGCAGGAAGGTTCTAAACAGATTGGCGAGGCCCTTCATTCTATGAATGACAGTACTTCTGAAGTTCGTCAGGCTTCGGCAGAAATGACGGAAGGTTCTCGTGCCATTATGACTGAAATGAATTATCTTCAGAATGCTTCGGTGGTTATGAAAAACAGTATGACTGAAATGGCAGAAGGCGCTGGCAAAATCAATGAAACTGCAAATGTTCTTCGTGATATTGTGGGCCAGGTTAATTCTGTTATGGAACAGATAAAAGAACAGATTGGATTGTTTACTGTGTAGAATTGTAGAATTGCAGAATTAAGAAAAAAGGGGCTGTCCAATAAGTTTGCATTACGGTGGTTGAGTTTATCGAAACTACCACATTTAGTGTAGCGGTCATTTCGACGAGCTCAATGAGTGCTACACTCATTACTTTTGGGACAGCCCCTTTTAGTTAACAAATTTTATTAAACTTTGTAGCTTTCAACAGTCTGCTTCATGCTTAAAACTGCTTTCTGGTTACTTTGAACACTTTCATTAACCTGAATTATAGCAGAGTTAAGTTGTTCTGAAGCATGTACTCCATCACTGACAAGGCTTAGGGCATTATTTGAAGAGCAGACAACATCCTTCATTGCTGAACGGACACTTTCCGCTCTCTGACTTTCATGTTCCGCGAGGGATTTTACAGACTGAATAGCATGAACCATTTCAGTTGTCGTTCGGAGAGTATCTTCAGTGCTTTGACGTTGTTCTTCCATAGAGGAAGCGATGGTACGAACAAGTTCACTTGTTGCAATAACATTTTCTTCGATGTCTTTGAAGCTTTTTCCAGCTACTGTAATGGAGTTAACCCCTGCATTGATTTTATCAACCATATCTTTAATCTTGTCCCGGATATCTTTTGCACTTTCAGAAGATGACTGTGCAAGAGTTCGGACTTCATCGGCAACTACAGCAAATCCAGCACCAAATTCTCCTGCATGGGCAGCTTCAATTGCAGCATTCATTGAAAGAAGGTTTGTCTGGCTTGCAATGGCCTGAATTACTTTTACTATTTCCTCAACTTCTGAAGAAACTTTCTGGAGTTCACTGATTGCCGCCACAGCTCCTTTAATAGATTCGCGGCCTTCTGAACTTGACTGTGAAAGAGCAGATGAAACCTGATCGGCTTTACGTGTCATTTCTGCAACACTTGAAATATTGGCACTCATCTGGTTAATTGCAGCACTGGCCATCTCAACAGAGGCAGTCTGAGCAATAACTTGTTCTTTTACTCGTTCAACATCTTCGGTTAATGCAATAACATCTTTTTCTGCTTCAGAAACAAGATTGTTCTGTGTGTTACTGCTTTCTTCTATTTTTTTGAACGAAAGGCGCATTTGTTCTAGTGCAGCTGTGGCTGATTCTGCAACTTGAGCCAGAGTTTTAGACTGTGTGCCAACAACTGAAGTGTCAGTTTTAAGGGTTCCAATCATTTGAGAAAGTTTGTCAATCAATTCATTAATAGAGCCGGAAAGTGCGCCATAGTCATCGAGCATTGTGAGACTTAAGCGTGATGTAAGGTTTCCTTCACGGGCAATATCCGAAACGCGGTTCAGATTCATTTCAATTCGTTTTGAAAAAACTCCAAAGATATAAGTGCAAACAGCTCCAGTCATTAAAAATACGATTATGCCTGAGAAAACACTTTCTTTTAAATAAACTCTGATAGCCTCTTCGTTTCCCATAGACGGACGGGCAATAAGATTAAATGGAACTGTCATCATATTTACAATGATGAAAAAGAAACAGGTTAATACAAGTATAATTGAAGAAGTTGAAAATTTTATTGATTTTTTGTTCTCGAAATCTTTTATAGAACGAATATCAAGAAGTTTACGGCCTTTTGCAAAAATTTCATTTGCAATCTGCATTTCGATAACTGCAGAGAAAACTGCACAGCAAAGACACTGTGCCATAACCATGACGAGACGAGGCATATAATTTTCGGCGCGTCCAGCTTTGATTCCAATAATCATAACCGCAAGCTGACCAATAAAGAAACCGATGATGTCTACAGTCCAGATAGCAATACTTACTTTATGGTAGGCAGCAAGGCATTTTTCTTTTTCCTCTGTACTTGGTTTTATCCCCGTGTCTTTCTCTTTTTTTATCGCTTTATCAAATGGAAGAAAAAAGAAATACATTAAAATGACGACCGCAATCAAAAGAATTAAAAGAATTGCAAGGGTACTGCCAAAACCTTTCCAGTACCTTTCTAAGTCACGGTACAAAAAAGCCAGAGCATACCAGCGAATGAGAAAAGTTGTAGCAAAAGTTGCCGGAATAAAGAAAAGAATAAAATTTAAATATAAAGTCATAAGAATATTTTATTGTGAAAAATTGTGAATAACAAGAAAATTCAAGGAATTCTTTAAGTGATTTTATTCATTTACGACTTTGGAAAAATTAGATACAATATTTAATAAGTAAAATAAGTAAAAAAACTTAAATAAGGTGGTTTTAACAAATGGCAAACACAACAAAAGGCGGATGGCGTGCAAACAAATGGGTAAGAGCCGCTATTCCAGGTCTTCTGCTTCACTGCAGTATCGGTACTGTTTACTGCTGGTCTTATGTTAGTACAGGAATTGCAAATCAGATTGGTTTCGAAGTTTCTACAGTAAACTGGGCATTCAGCCTTGCTATTCTCTTCCTTGGGCTTTCAGCTGCATTCCTTGGAAACGTTGTTGAAAAAGATATTCATAAGTCTTCTCTTATTGCAACAATCTGTTTTGCTGCGGGTATGATTGGTACAGGTCTTTTTGTTAAGCTTGGTACAAATGCTTATAACGGTGGAAATGGTGCTCCAAGCATTCTGGCCCTTATTGGTATTTTCGTTTCTTACGGATTTGTAATGGGTGTAGGACTTGGTACAGGTTATCTTTCACCAGTTAAGACACTTATGCTGTGGTTCCAGGATCGTAAGGGGCTTGCAACTGGTCTTGCTGTTGCCGGATTCGGTGCTGCAAAAGCTATTGGTGCTCCTATTATGGAAGAAATGCAGAAACATATGGATATCGACAAAATGTTCTATATCCTTGGTGCTGTTTATTTTGTAATGATGTTTGTTGGACACCTTCTTCTTGCAAAACCAGCTGACTGGCATGAACCTTCTGGAAATGAAAAGAAACCTACAATCATGGAAGTTCTTAAAACAAAACCTATTGGAAACTATGTCGGCATCTGGCTTATGTTCTTCCTGAACATTACTTGTGGGCTTGCCATTATTTCTTACGAAAAACAGCTTTTCATCACTGCAGGATTTGTTACTATTGCCGGTACACTTGGTGCTATTTCTGCTGTATTTAATGCAGTCGGACGTCTTGGTTTCTCTGCTTGGGCTGACACAATGAAAGATAGAAATACAATCTACAAAATGATTTTCATTCTTTCTATTGTATTTACTGCAATTGTAATTTGTACAAATGGAATCGTAAATGCACCAAATAATATGATTCTTGCTGTTATCGTTGTTTGTATGATTATGGTTGTAAACGCTGGTTACGGCGGAGGTTTCTCTAACGTTCCAACACTTCTTTCAGACCACTACGGAATGGGTTCTATTTCTGCTATTCACGGAATTACACTTTCTGCATGGGGATTCGCAGGTATTGCAGGACCTCAGCTTGCAGCTTTCATTATCAAACACTTTGGTGGAGAAGTACAGAAAGTTGAATACCACGGAAAGATGATGTCTATTAATCCTGTTGGTATGCAGAGAATCATGGTTGCTACACTGGTTCTTTATGCTGTAGCACTTCTGCTTTCTCTTTGCCTGGTTCGTAAATCTGGAAAAGATGCAGAAAATAAATAGAATGTTTTTCTGATAAAAAGATTAAATTTCTGGAATGAGTGGGGCAGCTTATAGCCCCACTTTTTTTTTATGTGACTTTTCTGTTAAAATAGCACTATGTCTAAAAAGTCTAAGACAAAGAGTTCATCTTTCTGGCGGAAAGTCAAAAAAAACATAAAATATTCTCTTAAAAATCCTTTCACATATTTATTTATTCTCATAGTGCTTCTTCTGGTTGCTGCAACTATCGTTGTTGGAAATACGGAACCTTATCATCCTGAAGGAGAAGTAACAAACTGGAAAGATGCAATCTGGCATTCAATTGTTGCAGTTGTTGCCGCATATTATGACTATTATATGAAAACCGTTCCAGGACGACTTGCTTCTCTTGTTCTGCTTCTTGTTGGTATGGCTTTCTGGACAATCGTTCTTGGAAAAATAACGTCAGCCATTCTGGCAGTTCAGTCAAAAAATAATAAGGGGTTAAAAAAACTTAAGCGTATGAAAGGACATTTTTTACTTTGCGGCTGGAGACCTGGCTTTGAAAAAATTCTTGAAGCGGTAATGATTCAGAATCCTGATATCAGTCCGGACAGAATTGTTGTTGTGAACAATGCACCTGCAGATCAGATGGAAATCCTCCGTTCTGATTCCCGTTTTACAGAAATTAAATATGTTGCCGGGGATTTTTCCGATGCCGATGTTTTGAAACGTGCGTTTATTCAGACGGCAAGCCGTGCACTTGTTATGGCCGATTATTCTGCAGGTACTGATATTTCTAATATGGAAGTTGATTCAAGAACAGTTCTTTCTGTTCTTACAATGAAAAATCTTAATGCAAAAGTTTATGTTTCCGCAGAGCTTTTAAGTGATAAGTTTGAAGAACATCTTCGCATGGCAAATGTGGATGAGCTTATTTTGACTCAGGATTATGAACACAGTTTGCTTGCAACGGCATCCAGTGGTCTTGGTTACAGTAATGTAATTAAAGCTTTGATCAGTGACAATGCAGATACAGGTATTATTATAGAAGATATAGAAAAGAACTTTGTTGGAAAAAAATACGGGGAATTGGTTTCATGGTATGACAGTGATATTGATGATGGGGATGTTCTTGTAGGCCTTCTTTTGAATGCAGGAAACCATAGTTTAAAAAATGGTTCAATAAATCAACCTTTGCTTACTCCTGCAGAAGATTACATTATTCCGGAAGCTTCAAAGGCAGTAGTAATTCGGGGAAGAAATGAAGAATAAACGAAAGACTGATTTTTCACGGCACGTAAAAGCAGTTTTCAAAAATCCTATGGTACTTGGCTATATTGGTCTTGTGGTTTTGGTTTATTGTCTTCTTGCCGTTGTTTATAAATTTGAAACTCAGACCGGAAGCGGTATCACAACAAAAATGGATACTTTCTGGTTTATGTGTGTTGCAGTGTGCGCAGGGTATTTTGAATTTGTTTGTGAATCTTACCCGGGGCGTGCTGCTGCCATTACACTTTTAATAATCGGAACCATGGTTTTTGCCTATATCAGAGGTCAGGTGGCTTCTGTTTTTGTTGATATTCAAGATAAAAAAAATAAAGGATTAAGCAGATTGAAAAATATGGAAGGACATTTTGTTTTGTGCGGCTGGAGACCCGGTTTTGAAAAAATTCTTGAAACTGTACTTGTTTCAAATCCAGAAATTACACCGGATATGATAGTTCTTGTAAATGAAGCACCTGTTGAACAGATGGAAGCTTTGAGGGATGATATACGATTTAAAGAAGTTCATTATGTAGCAGGAGACTTTACGGATGAATCAACTTTGAAACGTGCTTATATCGAAACTGCTGCCCGCGCCATGGTTATAAGTGACCAGTCAAAAAAATATTCTGAACTTGAAACAGATTCCCGTACTGTTCTTGCGGTTCTTACAATGGAAAATTTGAACCGTGGGATTTATGTTGTTGCCGAACTGAAAAGTGCAAAGTTTGAAAAGCATCTCCGAATGGCACACTGTGATGAAATTATTTTGACACAGGATTATGAATACAGTCTTCTTGCAACTGCTTCAAGTGGTGCAGGTTATTCAAATGTAATCAAAAGTCTTATTAGTGATGATGCAGATTCGGGAATTCTCATTTTTGATATTGGAAAAGAAATGATTGGCAAAACTTATGCAGAACTCCGAAAAGCAGAGCTTGCAAATAAAAAAGAGAAAGGAGTTCTTGTCGGCCTTCTTTTGAACAGTGGAAATTTTCATCAGCGACGTAAAGAAGCACTCCGTGAAGCCCAGAAAAATCCTGATATCAATACAGTAATCAGTAACCTTCAGAAAGTTAAACTTTTGAAAAGTAATGAACCTGTTCTTGCACCAAAAGGTGATTTTATTATTCCTAAAAATGCAAAGGCTATTTTTGTAAGAGGTAAATAAAATGGAAAACAGAAATTTTGATGAAGTACTTCCAAAGCTTGTAAAAATAGCACTATTTGCAGATTTTGATATTATTGATGAGCATGATAAAGCCATTTTAAAAATGGTTTATGACAATACTCTTATCCGCCACTACAAAAAAGGTGAGGTGATAATTAAGGAAGGAGATACTGGAGACGAGTTTTATATATTATCACAAGGAACCGTTCACGTTTCTCGTCTTACACCGGCTGGAGATGTTATTGCCCTTGCTACTCTGGATTCGTCAATGAATATTTTCTTTGGTGAGACAGCCCTTATCAGTGACGATACCCGTAATGCTACGGTTTCCGCTTTAACAGACTGCCGTATTCTTGTTCTTTCAAGTAAGAAGTTTCATGAAATGTGTAAGAAGGAACCTGTCCTTGGTTACAGAGTTCTGACTGTCCTTGCAAACCGTATGGCTCAGACAATTCGTAATGTAAACCGCGATAAAGCAACTCTCTACGAAGCTCTGTTCAATGAAATTTCTGCTGTAGATTAATATTTCTGGTAGGGGAAGTATGTCAGAAAAATTTTTTACAAACTCTTTTGTAGTCTGGGCAGGAGCTCTTATCTGCTGTCTTTTATGGGGAAGTGCTTTTCCTGCAATTAAAATCGGGTATTCTTTATTTCAGATCGAAAGCTCTCAAATCTTTTCGCAAATCCTTTTTGCGGGAATAAGGTTTTTTCTTGCAGGGGGGCTTGCCGTAATAATCGGAAGTATTACAAGACGCTGTTTTCTTTTTCCAAAAAAGGAAGCCTGGGGAAAGGTTCTGAAGCTTTCTTCTTTTCAGACAATAGGCCAGTATATTTTCTTTTACATAGGACTTGCCTTTACAACCGGAGTTCGTGGTTCTATTGTTGAAGGAACAAATGTTTTTGTTGCTATCTTTATTGCAAGCCTTATTTTTCATCAGGAGGAACTTACAAAGCGGAAACTGATTGGGACGGTGATCGGGTTTTCTGGTGTTGTTTTGATTAATCTTTCAGGAAACAGCCTTGGCGGAGAAGGACTTTTATGGCTTGGAGACCTTCTGGTTTTTGCCTCAACCTTCTGTTATGCCATTTCATCCGTTCTTTTGAAACGATATTCAGTAGTAGAAGATCCTGTCACTATGAGCGGGTACCAGTTTATTATTGGTGGCGTCATTATGACAATAATCGGTTTATTGGGCGGTGGAACTCTTCCTGTGGTAACAGTACAAGGGATCTGGCTTCTTCTTTACCTTGCCTTTGTTTCGGCTGTAGCTTATTCTCTTTGGGGAATTCTTTTGAAATATAATCCTATCTCGAAAGTTGCCGTCTTTGGATTTATGAATCCGGTTTTCGGCGTAATCCTTTCTGCTATATTCCTTAATGAAGGTTCCGTTCTTGGACTTACCAGTGTGGCAGCACTTCTTCTGACTTCTGCGGGAATATTCATCGTAAACAGCGCAAAAAAATAGCTGCCCTGAGTAGAGCAGCTTTATAGTAGTTTTGTGGTCTGCAGAGCAGAAGCCGAGCCTTTGCGAGGCTAACAAAACTTTGTACACGAAAGCGAACAAACGCTTTCGTGAATTTAAATTACCCGTAATGCCACGTTAGAGTACAGGCTTCATTGCTAGCGTGGCCGTTCCGGCACTTACACGTCATGGGGAGTTCAGCCACGCTTTCAGTTTGCAAAAGCAAACTGATTACAAGTTTTTGCTGGGCTCATAAGATTCGCCCTTTGCGTTGCAAATCGCAAAAACCCGTTGCATATATGACCGCAAAAAAAAAGCCTTCCATTTCTGGAAGGCTTTGTAATTCTAAACTAGTTCAAATTAAAGAACTGGTTTCATTGCGGTCATATATGCGCGGAGCTTGCGTCCTACAACTTCGATTGGGTGGTTGCGGATTTCAGCGTTTACGGCAACAAGTTCACCGTTGTTTACAGAGCAGTCTTTCAGTTCAAGGCCTTTACCAATAACATCTGTGTGGAGTTTTGGCATAAGGTCTTTTGCCATCATTGGAGCTGCAACGCGGGCGAAGAGGTAGCATCCGTATTCAGCTGTATCAGAAATAACTTTGTTCATTTCGTACAGGCGTTTGCGGTCAATAAGGTTTGCAATAAGAGGAACTTCGTGGAGTGATTCGTAGTAAGCAGATTCTTCTTTAATACCAGCGTCAACCATTGTTTCGAAGGCAAGTTCACAACCAGCTTTAACCATAGCAACCATAAGGATACCTTTGTCAAAGAATTCCTGTTCTGTGATTTCTTCGTCAGATTCTTTGTTGTTTTCGAAAGCAAGTTTACCTGTTTCTTCACGCCATGCCAGAAGGTTAGCATCTTTGTTTGCCCAGTCTTTCATCATTGTTGATGAGAATTCACCACTGATGATGTCGTCCATGTGTTTCTGGTAGAGTGGAGCCAGGAGTGTTTTGATTTCTTTAGAAAGTGCGTTAGCACGGATTTTTGCAGGGTTAGACAGACGGTCCATCATGTTTGTAATTCCACCCCATTTGAGGGCTTCAGTAATTACGTTCCAACCGTGCATAAGGAATTTTGTTGCATATTCAGGTGAAATGCCTTCTTCAATCATTTTGTCGTAACATACGATTGTACCTGCCTGGAGCATACCACAGAGGATTGTCTGTTCGCCCATAAGGTCAGATTTAACTTCAGCAACAAAGTCTGATTCAAGAACACCGGCTTTTGAACCACCCATACCTACAGCCAGAGCTTTAGCGTATGCCCATCCTTTTCCTTCAGGGTCATTTTCAGGGTGAACAGCGATAAGATCAGGAACTCCGAATCCGCGTTCGTATTCGTGCCAGACTTCTGTACCTGGTCCTTTAGGAGCACACATAACAACTGTAATGTCCTTGCGGATCTGCATTCCTTCTTCGATCATGTTGAATCCATGAGAGTACCAGAGAGCAGAGTTCTGTTTCATGTATTTCATAACTTCTGTAATAACAGGAGTGTGCTGCTTGTCTGGAGTAAGGTTTCCAACAAGGTCAGCTGTTGGAATCATTTCTTCGTATGTTCCGCATTTGAAACCGTTTTCTGTAGCGTTTTTCCATGACTGGCGTTTTTCTGTAATTGCAGATTCACGGAGTGCATAAGATACATCAAGTCCTGCAGCGCGCAGACACATACCCTGGTTAAGCCCCTGAGCACCACATCCTACGATTACGATTTTTTTGCCTTTAAGAGCGTTTACTCCGTCAGCAAACTCTTCTTTAGCCATTGAGCGGCAGTGTCCAAGCTGAAGCTTAGCAACACGCCAAGGGATAGCGTTAAAATAGTTGTTTCCCATTTTTATACCTCTATTTAGATTTTATTATTAGCATTTTAATACTATGTTTCAATTATATAGCATTTACAAGAATATGACTACTTTAATAATACTAAAGTTATTAAATATTTCTAAATTTTTATTCTTTTTTTTGATTTAATCCTTATTTTTACATTTTATTTCCATCATTTCTTCAATTCCGTGGTGAAGAAGGCGGCAAATAGGGGTGTCGGGAGTTTTATAATAAACTTCTTTTCCATCTCTACGGCTTTCTATAAGGCCGGCGGTTTTGAGAAGCTTAAGATGATGGCTGACCGCAGGGCTGGACATATCAACAATTGCAGAAATGTTTGCTACACATTCTTCGCAATGGCATAAAAGCCAGAAAATCCTCAGTCGTGAAAAATCATCAAGAAGCTTGAACATTTCTGACAGAATCTGGAAATCTTCTGTTTTTGAAAGGGTTTCTTTTATGAAAGGTACTATTTCATGTTCCCCATGATTGTGGGGAAGAGATTTTTCGGATGTGTAAGAGTTTAAGTGATCAATATGATATTTTGTTTTGTCCTGAGCCATAATTAAATAATACTGCAAAATCCTTGACAAATCAAACGATTAAACATATATTTAATTATATAATTAAACAATCGTTTAATCGTGGAGGTGAAAGATGAAAAAGACATACAAAATCGAAGTAGATTGTGCAGCCTGCGCTCAGAAAGTTGAAGATGCAGCAAAAAAAGTAGAAGGCGTTGCTTCACTTACAGTGAACTTCATGACTCAGAAAATGACTGTAGAAATGGCAGATGATGCCGATGAAAAGAAAATTATGAAAGCTGTAGAAAAAGCCGGAAAAAAAGTAGAAGACGATTTCGAAATTGAATATTAGAATAATGAAAAATTTTTCATTTTAAAATTATGCGCCAAACGGATGGTTGATATGACAAAAAAACAGAAAAAAATGCTTAAGCGGATTGTCACCGCATCTGTTCTTTTTATTTTTCTGAACATCATAAATAAAGTATTTGCCGGCGGAGAGCTTAAAAGTCAGCTCTGGTATAAAGTGATATTGATTTCATTTTACGCCGGAGCTTATTTTGTAATCGGTTACGATATTTTGAAAAAAGCTTTTAAAGGAATCATAAAAGGTCAGGTATTTGATGAGAATTTTCTTATGGCCGTTGCAACCCTTGGAGCCATTGGCGTAACCATTTACAACACAACGGCCAAGGGAAGTACAGATTATGATTTCAATGAAGCCGTTGCCGTAATGCTTTTCTATCAGATTGGCGAATTCTTCCAGTCTGTAGCTGTTGGAAAAAGCCGTAAAAGCATAACAGCCCTTATGGATATTCGCCCGGACTACGCAAACGTTGAAAAAGACGGAAAGCTTTTCCAGGTTGATCCTGAAGAAGTGGCTGTTGGTTCTGTAATTATTGTGCAGCCTGGCGAACGTGTTCCATTGGACGGTTTTATTCTTGAAGGAACTTCAACACTTAATACAAGTGCACTGACAGGGGAAAGTCTTCCCCGCGAAGTTTCAGTTGATGATGAAGTAATATCAGGCTGTATCAATATGACTGGTGTCTTAAAAGTTCAGACAACAAAAGCTTATGGAGATTCAACTGTTTCAAAAATCCTGACACTTGTAGAAGAATCAAGTTCAAGAAAATCAAAATCGGAAAACTTCATTTCAAAATTTGCCCGCGTGTACACCCCCATTGTCTGTGTCGGCGCTCTGGTACTGGCAATCATTCCACCTGTAATTAATCTTGTTTCAGGAAATGAAGCTCTGTTGGCAGAATGGATTTACCGTGCCCTTACTTTCCTTGTAATCAGCTGTCCTTGTGCTCTGGTGGTAAGTATTCCGCTTTCGTTTTTTGCAGGTCTTGGTGCCGCAAGTAAAGAAGGGGTTTTGATTAAAGGTTCAAATTATCTTGAAACTTTGAGTAAGGTCCGCACCGTTGTTTTTGATAAAACCGGAACTTTAACAAAAGGTGTTTTTGAAGTTGCAGGTGTTCACCACAATAAGATAGAAGAAGAAAAACTTCTGGGATATGCAGCACTTGCAGAATGCAGTTCAAATCATCCTATTGCAGTAAGCCTTAGAGATGCATATGGAAAAGAAATTGACCGTAACCTGGTAACCGATATTCAGGAAATTGCAGGCCACGGACTTACCGCTCTGGTTTGCGGAAATAAAGTTGCATGCGGGAACGGAAAACTAATGGAAAGTCTGAACCTGGAATATAAACCGTGTTCACATACAGGGACTGTTATTCATGTTGCTGTAAACGGTGAATATGCCGGTCACATCCTGGTAAGTGATGTTATAAAGCCTGAAGCAAAAGATGCAATCAAAAATCTTAAGAAGGCGGGAGTTCGTAAAACCGTAATGTTGACAGGAGATGCCAGAGCTGTTGCCGAAAAAGTAGGGCAGGCGCTTGGACTCACGGAAGTTCATGCTGAACTCCTTCCTCAGGACAAAGTCAGCCAGGTTGAACGGCTTCTTGAAGTTCAGTCTTCTGAGAAAGACAGCGGAAAACTTGCTTTTGTTGGAGACGGTATAAACGATGCTCCTGTCTTAAGCCGTGCAGATATAGGTATTGCTATGGGGGCAATGGGAAGTGATGCGGCAATTGAAGCGGCTGACATTGTTCTTATGGATGATAATCCAGTAAAAATCAGCCGTGGAATAAAGATAAGCCGCAAGTGCATTCGAATTGTTTATGAAAATATAGTATTTGCCATTGGGGTAAAATTTCTATGTCTTGTTCTTGGTGCTTTTGGTATTGCAAATATGTGGACTGCCATTTTTGCCGATGTTGGTGTAATGGTTCTTGCAGTCCTTAATGCAATCCGTGCTTTACGCTGCAAATAAAAAAGCCTGTATGGAAACAGTAATACGCTGGCCTCAAAAAGCAGAGAGATACCGACTACACCAAACTGAATTTTGCAGATGTGTAAAAAGATAATTCGATTTTTTTATAATGATAAAGTCGAGCAAAGGTTTCCTAAAGCTACTATAATTTGAGGCAAGGAGGTAAGGAAATGCTTAAGCAATTAAACGACACTATCAATTATATTGAAGAACATTTATTGGATGAAAAAGTGATTGATGAAGCAATGAAAAGAGTCAGCGTTTCGGATCTACATTAAGAAATGGACAATCCTAAGAAAAAAAAATGCACCTCTAAAATTGAACTTTATTTGTCCAGCTTTAGGGGGTGCACTTCATGTTTATTGGCACCAAAAAAAATGTGTAATAAAGAATATGAATCTTTATGGAAGTTTAAAGGTTTCAGTCTGTGCTGCCAGGCTTTCTGCGGATTCAATGTTTTCATCTGCAGAAGATTTTACTTCGATTACAGATTGATTTACAATTGCAGTGGCTTCGGAAATAGCTGAAACTGAGTCATTTATTTCCAGTGTAATGGATGCAAGTCGTTCCATTTCAGAAAGAACTGTATCAGAACCGTTTAACATATTGTTTGAATTGTCCTGAACTACCTGAGTTGATTCAGTAATCAGGCGGATGGCTTCAAGAATCTGGCTTGACCCGGCGTTCTGTTCCTGCATTGCGGCCATAATGGCTTCTTCCTGGTGCTGGACTTTTCGTGTAAGTTCAAAAATCTTAGAGAACTGTTCCTGTACTGCAGTAATGTTTTTAGTAACATTTTCAATAGAATCTCCAAGGGCCCCAAGACGATTTGAAATAGATTTTGACTGTTCGTTTGAATCTTCTGCAAGCTTACGGATTTCATCTGCAACAACGGCAAATCCCTTTCCTGCGTCGCCTGCGTGAGCCGCTTCAATTGCAGCGTTCATTGCCAGAAGGTTTGTCTGTTCTGCAATATTCTGAATCATTTCAGATGCTTCCTGCATTCCTTTGGATTCTTCAGAAATCAGATGTGAAATTTCTACTGCCGCTTCAACTTTTTTCTGGCCTGTTGAAGATTCGTTGTTCAGGTTTTCTACAGTAACGCCGTTCTGCTTAAGGATGTTTGTAACAGAATTTATGTTAGCAACCATTTCTTCAATAGCGGCCGAAGACTGTGTGACACTGGCAGCCTGACTGTGAATATGATCATTCAAGGTGCTGATATTTTCAACGATCTCTTTTATTGTGGTCTGGGTCTGGGTAACAGATACAGATTGTGTCTGCATATCAGACTGAACATTTGTTACTTTTTCAGAAACAATAGACATTCCGTTTTTTATAGAATCAACATCATCAGAAAGAATTTTTGCCATTTTGTGTGATTTGTTTCCGGCATCTACAATTCCATTAAGGATTTCAATGTTTGTTCTTGTAAGTCGGTTCATGGCGTGAAGGGCAAGACCAAGGTTGTCTCGAGTTTCAACTTTAATGTGGCAGTCTGTATAATCACCTTCTGCAACTTTGTTGATAACCCGTTCCATTTCATCAATCATTCTTTGTTTTTCCCAGATGCAGACATAAATGGCAACACAGCCAAATGCTCCCTGAACTATAGCAGATGGAATCATATAATTCAGGAAGTATCTCATAGATTCACCTTGAGAACTTGTGAAGAGCATGGTAGCAGGACACAGGATGGAAAGGGCAAGCCCAATTATAGCTTGTACTGAAACAATCTGAACAAGCCTGGACATTTTAATACCCATATATTCTCTTTTTACTTTAATGAAACTCATGTAACGGGAAAGCTGTGCGTTGAGAATTACAAAGAATAATGTTCCGATGGAGAAGAAAGAAGAAAGGGAAGTTCCGATAATTGCCAGCGCATGACCATTTCCTAAACTGATCTTTAAGTGAACACAGGTAATGATTGTTCCTAAAAAAAGGAAAGTTGCCGGAAAGACGGAACTGACCCATGTAAAAAGCTTGTAGTATGAATTTGCCCGTTTTAACGACTCTTCAGAACCGTCATAACTGCGAATATTTCTTATGCAGTTTTCGTAAATGATTGCTGGTGCAATAATCATAATTAAAAAAAGAATTTTTTGGGTGATGCTGGAATTGTATCGTATAAATTCTTCAGGGGTAAGAAACCTGGCTCCTTTAATTCCAACAAGAAAAAGAATTGCTGGAATGAAAAAAGTACAGTAAGTATAAACAAAAATGCGTTTTTTTGGTTTTGGTGTGTTTGGATTGATTGCTGCGGCCATAAGATTCTCCTAAAAATCTCTAAATTTATTATCTCATGGTTATAGAATAAAATCAAAGAGGAATTGGAGATTTTTAAAAAAACGCTATAGGATTATTTATGAATTTCTATAAAATGTGAATTTACAACATTTTGAAATTCGGATTTAAAATCGGTAGAAAGAGGTTTGTAGAGGGCTTCTTTTTCTATCCTGAGGAATGCATCCCGGCTAATATTTTTTCCGCCGTACCGTGCAATGTTATCTGTGTAACTCTGGCTGTCTACTATAGTTCCACCGCAATTTTTAAAAGCTTCCATAAATAATGCAAAGGCACTTTTTGAAGAATCCGGTTCTATGGTAAACATGCTTTCGCCAAAGAATACGCTGCCTATAAGAACGCCGTAAAACCCTCCTGCAAGTTTGCCGTCATGCCAGACTTCGAAGCTGTGGGCAAAACCTGCTTTGTGAAACTTTGTGTACACATCAATCATTTTGTTTCCAATCCAGGTTCCGTTCTGGCCCTGGCGTTTCATTTTTGCGCATTCTTCTATAACTTTGCGGAAACATTTGTCCATAGTGTAGGTATACGGAGATTTCTTTAAGAATTTTTTCAGGCTTTTAGGACAGTGAAAATCTTCAGGCATAAGGACAAATCGGGGGTCTGTGGAATACCAGGTGACAGGCTCTCCGTCTTCTTCCGAGAACCATGGAAAAACGCCCTGCATGTAGGCGGAATAAAGAATCTGCATGTTGATGTAATCGGTGATTTCTACAATCTGTCTGCCGTAGGCAGCCCATTTTGTGTTGGGTTCTGAAAAAGTGATAAGATGTTCAAAATCAATTTCTTCTTTTCTGCAAGATAAATCATATTTCAGAAAATCAGAAAGTTTTGTTTCTTTTGTGGTAAACGAAAGTCTTTTATTTTTTATGTTGTCGTAGAAATCTTTCTGAAGTTTCCTGTCACATTCAAAAGCCCCATAACGGAATTTATATGGAATGGTCATTCCAAGGTCCCAGAAGGCAAATCCGTTTTCAAAAAGATATTTTCCAAGAAGCGCCATCTGCACGTTTCCTATGTCATTTTCTTTATGGAAACCTGAAAGGGAAGCGTATGCATTTCCGCTTATGAATCCGATTTCTCCTGCCACAAGTTTTCCGTCGTGCCAGATTTCCACACTGTTCATACTGATTTTTTCATCAGGATTTTTGTGGATGATTTCAAATACGTCAGTAAGGTCGGGAACAAGCCAGTTGTCAGGATAAGCGGTTCTGATTTCTTCTATACATTGTGTAAAGGCTTTATTGAATGTAAGGGTGTAGTCACTGAATTTTTTTTCTATGAGAGATTTTATATTATGTGGAATTCGGAAACTTTCCGGCGTAATTATAAGCTTTTTATTGTGATGCCTTACTGAAAAAATATTCAGTACATCGATTTTTCCTGCCATAGGATAAAGCCCAAGGCTTATGGCTTTTCGGATAATTTCTTCGTCAAAGTCCAGGGAGAATGCATCTTGAGAGATTGTGTCCAGAACGGCGCTTTCAAAAAAATCTTCATATGAAAGATTTTCTTTTGCGCGGGAAAAGTTCAGTTCAAGCAGTTCTTCTATATGGTTCAGCTCTTCTGGAGTTTCTATTTCAAGTCCGTTTACGGCGGCTACAGTAACAAAGACGCAGTTTCGGTCAAAACTATTCAGGTAGTCATCAAGGTTTTCGGGGAGAGAAGTTTTTTGTGCTATCCTTGAAAGTATTTTCTGAATTGTCATAGTTATATTTTACTGAAAAATCCGCTAAAATAAAATCAAATGAGTTTACTTACTTCTATATTATTGATTCTTGATATTCTTTGCCTTGGGGCAGCTGTCATAGTATTTATTACCTTTATGATTATTGCACTGATAAAAAAAATCAGAAAGGAAGCTGCAAAAAAATATGTAATAAATGCACTTGTCTACAGCATATACTGTTTTATGGGTTGTGTTGTAATTACCTGGATTATGAAAATAGGATTGAGCCTTTCACAGAAAATGCAGGCTTTGTAACAAGGAGAGACGTATGACACTTCAGCAGTTAAAATATATTATCGGAGTTTCGGAAATCGGTTCATTGAACAAGGCTTCAGAAGCCCTTTATATTTCACAGCCTTCACTTACTGCGGCAATCAAAGATGTTGAAAACGAATTTGATATTACTATTTTTAACCGTTCAAGCCGCGGTATCAGTCTGACTCAGGAAGGAAAGGAATTTCTTCAATATGCCCGCCAGGTTTATGTTCAGTATGATAATCTGATGGAAAAATACGGGAAGGGGGGAACACGGAAAAAACGTTTTGGTGTTTCAACCCAGCATTATTCCTTTGCCGTAAAATCTTTTGTCGAAATGGTAAAGAAATTTAATACTGATGAATATGAGTTTGCTATAAATGAAACAAGAACTCTATCTGTTATTGACGACGTTTCAACAGGTCGGAGCGAAATCGGGATTCTGTACCTGAGTGATTTTAACCGTAAGGTTCTTGGAAAACTTTTCAACTCAAATGATCTTGTATTTGAACCGCTTATTATCTGTGATGCTTATGTTTACCTTTATAAAAAGCATCCTCTTGCAAAGGCAAAATCCATCAGTTTTGAACAGCTTAAAGACTATCCCTGCCTCACTTTTGATCAGGGAAATTCTTCATTTTATTATGCAGAAGAAATCCTTACAGAAAATGAATATCCGAAAATCATCAAGACAACAGACCGTGCCACAAACCTGAACCTTATGATCGGGCTCAACGGTTACACACTTTGTTCAGGGATTATCTGCGAAGAATTGAACGGCGAAGACTTTGTTGCTGTTCCTTACGAAGCCGATGCAGAAAACCCGAACAGTAAAATGGAAATCGGCTATATCCTCAAAAAGAATGTGGTGCTTTCAAAAACCGGCGAAGCATATCTTGAAGAAATAAAGAAGTATCTTGCAAAAGTAAAACAGTAAACGTATTTATATTTTTAGAAGGAAGGAGAATAAAATGATTCAGAAAGTAACAATGATTGGAATGGGTGCTGTAGGTGCGATGGTCGGACAGGCTCTTCAAAAGGTTCTTGGGAAAGAAAATCTTGAATGTATTTGTGAAGGAGAAAGAAAAGCTCGTTATGAGAAAGACGGAATTCTCATTAACGGTGTCCGCCAGGATTTCAATTATGTTACTCCCGAAGAAGTTCAGGTTTCGGACTTTGTAATCATTGCTACAAAAAATCTTCAGATGGATCAGGTCCTTGTTCAGATAAAAAATGCTGTTGGACCAGACACAACAATCCTTTCGCTTTTAAACGGAATCCAGAGTGAAAAGGAACTTGAAGAAGTTTACGGAAAAGAAAAAGTGATTTACGGATTCATTATCGGACTTTCTTCGGTTCACGAAAAAAATAATATTATCTGTACTGATACAGGAACAATTGTTTATGGGGAAAATGACAACTCAAAAAGTGAACGCATTATTGCAATCGGAAAGCTTTTTGATGAAGCAGGGCAGAAGTCCCGTAACCCTGAAGATATTCATCTTGAACAGTGGAAAAAATATCTTATGAACGTTACCTGTAATACAGTAACTTCCCTTTGTCGCGCTCCTTACGGAACTTTCAAAAATGACGCTCTCTGTGATGTTGTGCGACAGGCAGCAAAGGAAGTGATTGCCGTTGCAAATGCAGAAGGAATTGCTCTTGAAGACGAACATATGGAAGTTAATATCCGTATTATGGATTCAATTGATCCGAGAGGAAAAACTTCCATGTATCAGGATATTGAAGCAAGACGTAAAACTGAAAATGCCTGGTTCTGCGGCACTGTGGTAAAACTTGGTGCAAAGCATGGAATTGCAACACCAACCTGTGCCCTTCTGGAAAAACTTATAGCAATTACAGAAGCAGGCTGGGAATACAATTAGTTTTCAGATTTTATAATCCAAGAAGTTTTACGGCGTTATCGCCTAGAATCAGTTTTCGGTCTCCCTCGCTCAGAGGGAGATTTTTTATGAAATTCATGTCCTCGCTCTGGCTGTCCCATGGACTGTCAGAACCAAAGAGAATTTTTTCAGGTCCGTTTTTTTCTATAAGGCGCATCATCTGTTCTGTTGAGATTCTTTTGTTTACAAAGGCTGTATCAAAATAAAGACCTTTCCCGCAGATTGTCTGTTCCACGTCATACCACATGTAGTTAGCACCCATGTGTGCCATAATCAGTTTTTTGGGCTGGATTTTTTTGAGTACATTCAGAATGCGGAATGGAGTACAGCGGATTTCGTGAAAATCAGTTCCGTCATAGCCTGAATGAATTACGGTAATCAGGTCATTTTCTTCTGCATACTGAATGATTTTTATGTAGTTTTCGTCGTCAAAGAAAGTGTTCTGGTTATCGGGATGAAGTTTTATTCCTTTGAAGCCCATTTCTTTAATGCGGTAAATTGCATTTCGTAAGTCGCCCATGGCAGGATGAATTGCTCCAAAGGAAAGAAGACGCGGTTCTTTTGAATCAGCTGGAATCGAAGCATATTTTTCGTTTATGCCGCGGGCAAATTCATTCAGGCTCCAGCATTTTTCAGGATTTGTACAAACCGGAAGCAGGATAGAAAGGTCAATGCCGTTTCCGTCTTTCTCAGTAGATTTTTTCATGCTTTCAGTAAGAGAACTCTCTGTCGGGATCATATTAATCGGGAAGCCGGTGTTCTGCTGCATGGTCTGGACTGCTTTTTCAGCTATTTTGTCCGGGAAAATATGGGAATGAAAGTCGATAATCATGATTCTTCTATATTAGCAGAATCGTATAATTGAAAAAAGCACTATTTTGTAATAAAATTATTGTTCAGAAAAAGGAGGACCCATCTGGGTCAAAAGTTATGATTAAGTTACCAGCAAAATACAAAAGTATTCTCAGTTCAAAAGAAACAGAACATGCAATTGTTTCAATTAAAGATTTTTTCCAGACAGCACTTTCAACAGAATTGAATCTGTCTCGTGTTACAGCTCCACTTTTTGTTAAGTCTGGAATGGGTATTAATGATGACCTGAACGGAGTTGAAAAGCCTGTTTCTTTTAATGTAAAGTTTATGAACGGTCAGAAAATGGAAATCGTTCAGTCACTTGCAAAATGGAAGAGACTGAAAATTACTGAAATGGGACTTAAACCTGGTTTTGGTATCTATACTGATATGAACGCTCTGCGTCCTGATGAAGACCTTGATGCTATCCATTCAATTTACGTAGACCAATGGGACTGGTGTATGGCTATTGATGAAAAAGACCGTACAGTATTCTATCTTCATGAAATTGTAAAAAAAGTTTACCGCTGTATCAAACGTACTGAATTCTTCCTTTATGACAGATATCCTAGCCTTGAACCAGTTCTTCCTGAAGATATTACTATTCTTTTTGCCGATGATCTTCAGAAAAAATATCCTGACCTGACACCAAAACAGCGCGAAGACAAAGTTGCAAAAGAATACGGTGCAGTATTTATTACTGGTATTGGCGGACAGCTTCCTGACGGAACAATCCATGACGGACGCGCTCCTGATTATGATGACTGGATTACAGAAACAGGCGACGGACATCGTGGTCTGAACGGAGACATCCTTGTATGGAATCCTGTTCTGAACTCTGCTTTCGAACTTTCTTCAATGGGTATTCGTGTTTCTCCAGAAAGCCTTAAAATGCAGCTTGAAGAAAGAGGATGCCCTGAACGTGCTAAGTTTGAATTCCATTCAAAACTTCTTAAAGGCGAACTTACACAGACTCTTGGTGGCGGTATCGGTCAGTCACGTCTTTGTATGTTCCTGCTTCGCAAAGCACACATTGGTGAAACACAGGTTTCAATGTGGAATGACGAAATTCTTAAAGACTGTAAAAAACGTGGAATTACTTTGCTGTAAATAATTTTTTTGGGTTGTCCAGAAAACATGTCATGCTGTATTTATTTCAGCATCTTTTTGAGATCCTGAAATAAGTTCGGGATGACATGGAATTCTGGGCATTTTTTTAAAGGAAGAGAAATGATAAAGAATAAAGAGGAGCTTCTGGCTCAGATTAAATCTGAAAAACGACAGAATAAGAATCTTTTTACAAGTTTCTTTGTAGATGCTTCCTGCATAGACAATGCTGTCTGCCGTGAAGCTCAGAATATTTTCTGTTCTTTTGATATTCCTCTGAACCCTTCAAAAAAAGGAGACAAGCTTTTGTTTGATAAAAAAAGTTATGCCTCCAAAGCAAATCTCCTGAACAATGCAGGTCTTATTTTTGGTTTCTGTCTTTATTATGCAAAAGATGAAGGCGATACTTTTAAATTTTTTTCTGACCGCTTCGACTTTGCTCTGAACCAGTATCCGAATCATGTTGAGTTTCCACAGTTTGATCTGAATCCGGGCGAAAGGGGCGAACCGAAAGTTTCGGGCATTTTTTCGGCCCAGGATATCCGTAAGGCAAGAGACCTGGCATTTGCCGCTAAGACTTTTTATTCGGCAGGCCGCGCTGTACCCTGGTTCCTTTCTGTTTTGAAACCTTTACGCATTACACCTTCTGCATTTTTTGCAGATTTTTCTGAATGGCAGCGGGTAAATAATTGTGATTATAAAAGCGGTTTCAATGCTGAAAAAGAAAAGCACGAAGCTATAGAAAAAATGCAGCTTCTTTTCCTGGAACAGAAATATGAAGAAAAGGGCAAGTCTGATATGTTTACACTTGTGTCTGACGTTGTCCGTGTAAACGGCGCTATGAGCCGCCTTTGTGATGATACTTCCGGAAAGAATCCTGAAATCAAGCTGACTACTTCTTATAATCCTGATGATCTTTTCAGCGAGGAAGTGATGGATCTTGAATATTTCTTTGAAAATGTCTGCATGGAAGAAAGCAAGGTTCGTCTCTTTGTAACAGAAGATGGTCCAGATTATGAAATCAATTGACAATTGAGATTTATAATGAAGAAATCCTTCTGTACGTCACAAAAGCAATCTTTAAATGATTTTCTGAAAATTGAATTAACGAAGATTCCTGAATTATGGGATAAAGAAGTTAGTAATTCAAAAATCAGGCGCCTGATTGTTGCAGGCTGTGTTTGTGTAAACGGCCGGGTTGTTACAAGACCTGGTTTTGAACTTCGGGGAAAAAGTTTTGTTTGCTGTGATATGGATCTTGAAAAATTCTTTTTTGAAAAACAGCCTGATGACATTGATTTTACTCTTACAGAAAAAGATGTTCTTTTTGAAGATGAATATATCATCTGCGTAAATAAACCTGCTTTTCTTCCAGTTGAACAGACAATTGTGGGAAACAGAAAAAATCTTCATGATTGTGTAGTGGATTATTTATGGAAGAAAAATCCGTCTCTCAGAAATCCGCCTTATGTTGGAATAATGCATCGGCTGGACCGTGAAACAAGCGGGGTCATTCTTTTTACAAAACAACGAACTGTAAATAAAAGTGTTTTCGAACAGTTTGAAAAACATACAATCACAAAAACATATATTGCAGTCGCCTGCGGAGAACCAAAGAAAAAAACTTTCACAGTAGAAAATTATATCGGACGTGTTTCTTCTAAAAGTCAGGCTGCAAAGTGGGGAAGTTTACCGGAAAGCCGTGGGGGGCTTTATGCAAAGACTTCATTTGTTTGTTTACCTTTACAGCGGAATAACTTAAAAAACGCTTCTCTATCTTCTATGAAAAACAATTGTGAATTGTGCATTGTGAATTGTAAATTATACACCGGCCGAACACACCAGATTCGCGTGCACCTTTCAGAAAGCGGATATCCGCTTTTAGGCGACACACTTTACGGTGGCAGAAACTACAGCCGCATAATGCTTCATTCTGATAAACTTATTTTTAAACATCCTGTAAGCGGCGAAGAAATAACTGTGACTTGTGATTTTTCTGATTTAAAGAAAATCTAAATTTTTACAGCACCGATACAAGGGTAGACCAGTTCTTTGTAGCCGGTCTTTTTTGCAAGTGCAACAGCTTCTTCAAAGCCCCAGTCCAGAAGTTCTGTTTTATGAGCATCGCTGTTTACACAGACCGGGATGCCTGCGTTGAAGAAAAGTTCAAGCAAGTAATTGCTCGGATAAAATTCTTCCATGCCGGATCTTGCTTTTCCTCCTGTGTTGATTTCGGCTATTACACCGGCATTTTTCACAGCTTTTGTAAAATCTTTAAGCAGATCTTTGTACCAGGTTTCTGAAAGATCGAAAAAGTGCAGGTCTTTATTTCTGAGTCTTATAAGATCCGGGTGTCCGATAATGTCAAAGTTCCCGTAGCGGAGCATTTCCATTTCTGCTTCGAAGTAATCCATGACTGCCTGTTTCCCGTCATTGTTGTAAAGAAGTTCAAGGCCTCGTTTTACCATTTCAGTTTTATTGTCTACGGAATAGTGCTTTTTATCTTTAGCAACATAATGAACTGATCCAATTAAAAAATCCGGATTCAGTTCTTTATAGAATTCTTTATCAGGGCAGGTGAGGGAAGGATAATAATCACATTCAAATCCGCAGAAGATTTTAATTCTGTCAGCATATTTTTCTTTCAACCGGTTAATTTCTGAAACATAGTTTTCAAAACCATTTGGTGCAACATGCCATTTCCCTGCAAAAGGAAACATACTGTGACTTGAAAATCCCAGAACAGAAATCCCCTTTTCAATTGCAGAAAGAACCATTTCTTCAGGAGTGTTCTTTCCGTCACAGAAACTTGAGTGAGTGTGAAAATTAATCTTTTCCATTTTTTTATCCGAAATCAGATTTTCTTGTTCAAAAGTGAAATTGCTTTATCAAGAAGCACTTCAGGCTTCTGTGGTTTCATAAGGTAAAGTGATGCTCCTAAACTGAGGACTTTTACAATTACGTCACGCTGTGCACTTGCAGAGTAAACAATTACTGGTGGTGCAAAGCGGTCAGCACGGAATTCTTTTAAAATATCGAAACCATTTGAGGCTGGGTCAAGGATATCAAGAATAACTATACTGTACTTGTCCATTGTATAAGCATCTTTGAACTCCTGGCCTGATTTGAAAATATCAGATTGAGCTCCAACTGAACTGAAGATTTTCTGAATATTATCTGCAGACTGTGGATTAGAATCGATTACTGCAACAGAGAATACGGAGCCTACAGAATCATCTTTTTCCATAGAGCCGTTATCTGAATAGAAACGGGTTTCGATAGAACTACTCATTTCTTCTCCGGAAGATCCCGAAAGAATTCTTTCTGCAATAAGGTCTGAAACGCTGGTTGTAATTGAACTTTCTACAAGAGTATTCAGAATGTGCGGCAGGTTGTCTGTTACTTCAATGCCGTCGTATTCAGAGTGTCCGTCAACAAGGTCATGAACGAATTCATTTAATGAAAGAATTTTCACATTTTTTCTGTGAACTTTCGGGTTATCCAGAACGTTGTCTATAAGGTATTCAAGGTTCAGTCCGTCTATGAATGTCAGGTCCAGGTTTGTAAGCATAATGATGATTTTCGGACTTTCAAGTTCTTCCCGTTCAATCATTTCTGCAAGTTTAAATTTAAGAAGTGCAAGTTTTTCTCTGTTAAGACCAAGGGCAACTTCGATAAAAATAAGGTTGCCGTTACGGTGGATGTCCAGAACACAAGGGGTTGAGTCCATGACAACCGAAAGGTGAAGAATATTTCCTACAGCTTCAAAGAAAAGGTCAAATTTGATTGGCTTGGTAAAGTACTTTACAACTCCGTAACGGGCAAGGGCGCCAATCTGGTTTTTATCGATAAGAGGTCCTGTCATGATAATTGGAATTGATGCTGTATTGGGGTCAGAGATTTTTTTCTGTAAAAAGTCTGATATCTGGTTCGTTGTATCAACTCTGTCCATGATAATAAGGTTTGGCAGAGAGGTAATCATTTTTGTAAAAGCGTCGCGGTTTTCTGTAGCGGTGTTTACTTCGATTTTTCCCGCAGAAAGCTTATCTTTCATAAAGTCGCGGAACAAAGGGTGTGCATCAATTATTAAAACACTTTTCATAGGTGAATTTTAGCACATCTTAGTGTAAAATTAAATAGTTAGTTTGGAGGTGTTATATGATAGCAGTTTTTCTTGCAGAAGGATTTGAAGAAATCGAAGCTCTTTCGCCTGTTGATTATCTTAGAAGAGCAAAAGTAGAAGTTACTCTTGTTGCAGTAACATCAAATAATCCGGTTGATCCGAGAATTGTAAAAAGCTCCCATGGTGTATCTGTTTTTGCTGATAAAACACTTGAAGATTTCCTTTCAGGTTTGAATGGTTCTCTTCCAGATGCAGTTTTCTTCCCTGGAGGACTTCCTGGAGCAACAAATCTTGCAGCATCTTCAGATCTGAAAAATCTTATTCTGAAATGTTTTGCGGCAAATAAATATGTTGCTGCCTGTTGTGCCAGTCCGGCTCTGGTACTTGCTCCAACAGGTATTCTTAAAGGAAAGAACTGGACCTGTTATCCTGGAATGGAAAATGATGTTGATCCTGAAATGGTTGAAGACAGTGAACATTGTTCAGGAGTGCCTTTCGTTACAGATGGAAATATCGTAACTGGTTCCGGTCCTGGAACTGCTGAGCTTTTCGCTATGGAGCTTGTCCGTATTTTTGCAGGCGAAGAGAAAGCAGAATCAATCAGAATTGGCTCTTGTCAAAGAAAAGTTTCTGAATAATTAAAATATAAAAAAAAATATAAAGGTGTAAAAAAATGAAAAAGTTTTTCGTAACCCTGGCTGTTGTTCTTCTTGCTGTAGCTGCATTTGCTCAGGATGTAAAGTTTACAGATTTCACTTTTGAAACTGATGTACTTATGAAAAAAAATGATGCAAACCCTACAAAGTTTGCATGGCGAAATGTGCTTTATGCAGAAAATGTTGTCACCGAAGGAAGCCCTCAGGAATTTCTTCTTAAGTGTTCCAATGTGAAAAAAGGGTATAGTGCTTTTGCCCTTTATCAGCCAAAAGCTCCCGAAGTAAAGCCTGTAAGTGTAAATGCAAACGGGAAAGAACAGAAAATTACTCCCGGAAAAGTGTTTAAAAAAGATGGGGGGCTTGTATGGCTTTCTTTCACAGCTCCTGATAAGAAAAAGTATAGTCTTCCAACAAGTATTAAAGTGATTTCAGAAGATGACCTTGTTTTGCCTGTTTCGGAAACTGCTTTGACTGTGACTGTTGATGAAGATTCTGTCGAAGAATTTATGGAAGTAACTCCGGAAGTAGAAATAGAAGATGGTTTTGATTTTATTTTCCTTCGCGATTCCAGTTATCTTCCTGAAGGAAAAAATCCTGTTTCGGAATTTGCAGGTCTTTCAAAACAGCAGGTTGAAAAGGGGACAAATATTCAGACTGTTGTAAGAAATCTTCCTGAAGGAACAAAACCTCAGATTTTCCTTATGAACGGGCTTGAAGTTCTTGTTTTCATCGGACCTGATCTTTCTCTTAAAGCAGATGACAATTGTTATACGCTTTTTTATTCAACACGCCGCTATGGCCGTGATGAAGATTTCAGTCAGCCTAAGCGCGTAATTGAAAATCCAAAAATCAACGGCAAACTTACCAATATGCTTGATTTTACAGGAAGCGTAACAACTGTTGGCGGGAAACAGAAACTTGTTCTGGTTTGGACTCAGGCTACAATTCAGAAAACTGATGAAACAGATGATGAAGATATTCTTAAAAAGACAGCTGTTTACTGGTCTTCATGGAAAGAGAATGATGAAAGATGGGATAAGGTAGAATGTATTTCTGATCTGAAAGGAAGTCTTCAGTTTGATCCTGTTCTCTGTACGGGTGAAAATGGTCTTGTTCTGAAAATCCGTAACCGTCCCGACAATACATTCTTTTCAAAGGAAGATAATCCTGCATTTGAAGAAAAACAGTTCTATTTTATGCTGAATAAAAAAGGGGTGTGGGAAAACTGTGGTGCTCTTGAATTTCCTGATACATATGCTTTGTTCCCATTAACAGACAGCCTCCGTCCTGTTCCAGAAAATGTCCGGTATGTTTACAACAGAATGGGTGTACTTTCCGGTGCCATGTGGAGTGAAGGAACTGAAGTTTATGCCAAAGCATATCTGAAAAGTCCTGATACTAAAAAAATGATCTGGACTGAAAGTGTTCCGGTAATTTATCAGAATCCATCAAAAGAAAAATGTAACATTCTTTCTCCTTGTGCCAGTGTTCGTGATACTGGTGAATGGATTTTTACATATGTTCTTGATACAGATAAGGGCTATAATCTTTGTGTTTCCAGAGTAAATGCAGAGCCTTGTATTGTAACAAGAAAAATGTGGGCAAATGAAATGGATCTTCAGAAACCAGGTAATTCCGTTCACTTTGATGTAGAAATCGAAAATCTTGGTCTTGGAATTGCACAGGGGCTTGATGTAATAATTAAAAATGAATTCAAAACTGTAGCTGGTAAGGTAACATATAAAGATAACTTTTATCCAGGAACTGTTTATACTGTTTCGGGGATTTATGAAAAACTTAAAGGAAAAGACGGCGTAGTTCCTGTGGAAGATATCCTTGCAGATATCAAGCTTCCAAAAATGAAGCCAAACAGTGAGTTTGCTTTTTATGATGCAAAATACACAATGGGTATTCCAAAATTTGCCTTTGGCGATATTTTTGTAACAACAAAAGGAAAAAGCCAGAAGGTCACATATACACTTGGAACATCTAATGGGCTTAAAGTTAAAGCTCCTGTCACAGAAGTTGTCGTTACAGAATCGTGTGAAGGGTATGAAGATAATATAGAAAAAGTAACAGTTGAATATGACTTTTCTGACAATTATCTTGAACTTTCATATGAATATGAAACAGGAGATTTTGACGAAAAGGAATTTGATTTTAACGCTTTGTTTCATTTTATTCCGGATCGCTGCAAAATTCCAGGCTGGGATATTGCTGATGTTGAAAAACTTTCTGCAACAAAAACTTCCTGTAAAATTTATAATCCTGTTTTTACAAAACCATGTTATTACGGTCTTATAACAGGAACTTCGTTTGTAAAGAAAACAAAGATTATGACCTGTGAGTTTATTGTTTCAGGAAACTGGGCTGAAAACAGTTCTGATATGATAAAACTGGCTCTGGTAAATATAACGACGGGCGAGACAGAGCAAGTTCTTGAAATCCCTTTTGATCTTGAAGTTCTTCAGAATAAAAAAGGCGTTGTTTCTTTTGAACCGGCTATTTCCGAAATTGCCGCAGATTATATAGTTCAGATAATTGAAAATTAATCTGGGCTTAAAATCTGTTAAATGAAAAGGGCGTCTTGTTTTTCAAGACGCCGTTTTTTTAATCAAATGGTCCCTGACCTTGTCGAAGGATCCATTTGATTCAGCTTAGATCACTTTGGATTCAAATTGTTAGCATTTTGGTGGACGTGCAATAACTTTTGCGATGTTAGGACGTTTTACCAGGTCTCCTTTCAGGCCTTCTTCACGTGCTTTGTTTACGTAATCAGGACTCTGGAAAGAGTATGTGAAGTTTGTATGAACGTCATATGTTCCTTTCATAAGAGCGTATGCATCTTCTGTCATAACAAGTTCTTCGTCTGTTGGAATAACGAAAATCTTTGTTGCTGAATCGTCAGCAGAAATACATGTTTCAGCATTTCCTGTGAAAGACCATTCGTTTTTCTGTGCATCAATTTTGATACCATAAGATTCGAGGCCTTCACAAGATTTCTGGCGATAGATAGGTCCGCGTTCGCCAACACCTGCTGTGAATACGATTGCATCTACACGGCCAAGTTCTGCCATATATGCACCTATGTATTTCTTGATGCGGAGAGATTCCATTTCAATGGCAAGCTTTGCTTTTTCGTCACCGTCTTTTGCGGCAATTTCAACGTCGCGGCGGTCAGCATATTTGCCTGTAACACCAAGACATCCAGACTTCTTGTTAAGAGCTGTATCCATTTCGTCAGCAGTCATGCCTGTTTTTCTCATAATGTAGAATGGAAGAGCAGGGTCCAGGTCACCAGAACGTGTTCCCATTACGAGACCTTCAAGAGGAGTGATGCCCATTGTTGTATCATAACATTTACCGTTTTTTACACAGCACATAGAAGCACCGTTTCCGATGTGACAGATGATAACGTTTGTATCTTCAGGTTTCTTTCCAAGAAGAACTGATGCACGTTTTGCAGTGTAAAGGAACGATGTTCCGTGGAAACCGTATTTGCGTGCAGCATATTTTTCGTACCATTCGTGGGGAATAGCGTACATGAAGTTTTCTGCAGGCATTGTCTGGTGCCATGCTGTATCCATAACTGCAGCGTGTGGAACGTTTGGCATAACTTTCTGTGCAGCTTCAATACCCATAATGTTAGCAGGCATATGGAGCGGACCAAGATCAATAACGCTTTTGAATGTATCCAGAACTTCAGGAGTAACCAGAACAGATTTTGTGAATTTGTCTCCACCATGGAGTACCCGGTGTCCGACAGCTCCAATCTGATCAAGAGAATCAATAACACCTGTTTGTTTATCTGTAATCATCTTAAGGATGAGTTCGATTGCTTCTTTGTGTGTAGGACAAGGGCTTTCCATTTCTACTTTGTTGCCCTTTGCTTTGTGTGTGATGCAAGAACCTTCGATGCCGATTCTTTCTACTACACCGTTGGCCAGAACTTCTTTGTTGTCCCAGTCATAAACCTGATACTTTGCAGATGACGATCCGCAGTTCAAAGTTAAAATTACCATGATTTGTGTCCTTTAAAAGTGATATGAAATAATAGTGAATTATAATCACTTGAGACATACATTTC